>JAEFAM010000083.1 GCA_016287565.1 Clostridia bacterium | reverse complement strand
ACAGCTTTGCCATTATACTCTTGCCCCTTCCCCTTGTCAACAAAATTTTTGCGATTTTTTATTGTTAATTTTTGCTAATTTCGTTCGGTGAAGAGCAAGGACAAAGAACCGCCCGGCGGCGGCGCGGAAGGCGCTCATCACCGGGCGGAACGAGGCGTCAACAGGCGCCCCAAATACCTCCATTTACTCACTTAAATGCTCAAAACAGCTGCCCCGGCAGCTTCAGTTTCTCCCTGGGCGGAAACCCCCTGTCGAACTCCTCCACGTCACCGTCGTCGACGTAATATCCCGCCGGCGTCTGATACACTCCCCGGACACCGTCCAGGTACCCCGGGACCAGTTCCTTACATAAGAAGAACGACGCGTCCGCGCCCTCGGGCAGATCATGATAACGGATCCCGAACTTGGAAGCATAATCGAAACCGCACTTGCCGTAAAAACCGATATTGCCCTCGAACAGCACGGCGCCGAAGCCCATTGACGCAGCCATCTCGAGACAGCGGTCCAGCAGCGCCTTGCCGTAGCCCTGCCGCTTCAGATCGTTGGCCACGCATATGGGCCCCATGGTCAGCACCTCTTTAGTGCCACCGCCGTCCACGTCGATCACGGTCCGCATAAACATATTCTGCCCTATAAGTCTCCCGTCCAGCTCCATGACCACGTCAAGCTCCATCACGAACGCCGGATCGTCCCGCAGCACGTGGATCACGAAATGCTCGCTTGCCCCGGGCCTGTACACGTTCCAGAAAGACTCCCTTACAAGTTCCTCCACGGCCCTGTAGTCCTCCGGCCCCTCAGCCCGGATAACGCACTCCCTGCCGTTGACGCAGACGGTGCCGCCGACGGGATCCTCTTTATCCGTTATATGATTATCCATTACATATTTCTCCTTTACCCATTGATCCAGGAAGCGCAGCTGCTCCGGCGTGTGGAACCAGTGCTCCCCGCCCTCCATCACGGTCAATCCAGCGCCGTGCTCCCGGGCAAACCTCTTAACGGTTTCAAAGGGGGTCAATTCGTCGCAACTCCCGTACAATATCTCCGTGGGCGTCTCCCACTCCACCGGCGTTTCACGCACGTACTTCAGGTACTCCCAGGACAACTCCGTTCCCGCTCCCGTCTCCACCGTTCCTTTTTCCTTAAGTTCATCCTCGGAAACGCCCGCGGCATCCATCATGCCCAATATCAGTTCCTCCATGTCAACCACAGGAGAAATAAAGAACGCCCTGTCGAGGACCCCTGGTGTCCCGGCGCCGGAACTCATGGCAAAAAACGCTCCGATGCTGTTGGCCACCAGCACGACCTTTTTATAATACTTCCTTATCGACGCCAGAAAGCCCGGAAATTCCGCCCTCGCCTCCCAGGGCGTCCGGGCCCCGTAATCGAACCCGATCACGTCCAGATCCGGAAACAGCGGCCCGAACCGCCCCGCCTCCCCGGCGCTGCCCCCCTGCCCGTGCACGTACACCGCCGCGCCCGCCACGCCCCGGGAGGCGATCCAGTCCTCTTTAGTCATACAGTTGACGTGGCCTTTGCGAGTCTCGTCCATCTGTAGAACAGGCGCGTCCTCGGTAGTCCACTGATACTTGAAGCCCAGCTTCTCCTGGACGCGCCTGGACTTGTCGTTGCCGTCGTAATAGCCGCACCAGATCCGCTCCAGCCCCAGATCGGAAAAGCCGCGGCGCAGCATTGCCCTGCCGGCCTCGGGCACCAGGCCTCTGCCCCAGTAGGGCACGCCTATCCAGTACCCCAGTTCCGCTTCTCCTTCTCCATGGGCCAGGTCGCTGTTAAAGTGGAGCCCTATGCTGCCCACCGGCAGCCCGGTCTCCTTAAGTACTATGGCGTAAATCTCGTCCCCGGACAATACTTCCCTTATGACGTTCCGGGACTCTTCGACGCTTTTATGGGGCGGCCATCCCGCGGGCGGTCCCACCCTGGGGTCTTTGGCGTATTTATAGCATTCCTCCGCGTCGGATTCTTCCCAGTGGCGCAGTATCAGCCGTTCGGTTTCCAGGACCGTATTCTTCATCGAGGATCACTCTTTCCTGTCCGGTCCGTTTTCCCGGACCGCTTTTTTTCGTTTTTCTTTAAATTTATTTTTTCTTTTTCGGCTCCGGCAGCTCGCCGTACATGGCGGTCAGCAGTTCCCTCAGGAACTCGCCGTTTTCCACGTCGTCCACCAGCAGCATCTCTTTCGCGCCCTCATAAGGGATATCCATTTCGCCGTCGGGGATCATTGCCAGGGCGGACTTCGTAGGCTTCACCAGAAAGCGGTTGTCGTAAATTCCTCCCACTATCCTGCCGCGGAAGTAGATGATGAACTCGCCCATCATTGCCCGGTACGAAACGTTCTCCAGCCCCCGGAGCTGGTCCATGATAAAGTCAAGATATTCTTTGCTCGATGCCATGATTCACGCCTTCTTTCTTGTCCACTGGTACGCGATCCGTGGCGAACCGTCCCTTACGTAAACCGTGCCGCATTTCACGAAGCCGTTCTTTTCTACCTGCCTCTGCATGGTCAGATTTTTAAAATGAGTATCCACACGGACGTTGTCCGACAATCCCTTGCAATGGTCCATAACGCAGCTTACTATTCCGTGGGTCTTTCCGTCTCCTGCCACCCTGTGTACCGTCAGGTAAGGCTCGTCGTTGAGCCAGCTGCCGCCCTCTATATGCATATAAGTTGGTTCCGGTTCCGTGAGCAGCGCGAAGACGCCGTGGATCCCGTCGAGATCGCATACCAGGTGGCAAATGCCCTTGTCTATATCCTCTTTAATAAGTTCTAAAGGAGGATATATGCGGCCCCACTGGTCCGGATTCCCCGAGCGTATCATATATTCCTGCGCGATCCCGTATATCTCCATTATCCTTTGAAGATCGGCTTCCGTGGCTTTTCTTATGAACATTGCCGGTCTCCTTTTCCGCCTGCCGCGGCCCCGCGCTGCCCCATCCGGCGCACCAACGACTTTATCGTTTTGACGTAGTCCTTCCGGATCAGCACGACCTCTTCCCCGGCGGCCCGGAACCCTTCCAGGTACTTTCGGTTGTCCTCTTTCACCGATCCCGGCGTCAATTTCTCATCGCAGGGCCTGTGTTCTGCGTCTCCGGCGTGATCCTTAATGTCATCGAAGTGCGCGTCAATATATTCTTCCGTCATTACGAGGCACGCGAACCGTATCTGCTCCAGATAGCGCCGGTCGATATCTTTCCGCCACCCGAAAGGCACGTAGCAGCCTTCCACGATCAGGTCCTGCCCGTTCTCGATCGCCGTTTTGACCATCTCCCGCACTATGGGCCAGAGATATTCCGTCAATTCATCGTCGTCTTCCGGCGTGAGTTTCGTATTGCCGCTGCGGATCAGCCCCATCTTCAGGTGATCGATGGAAGTGTACGGATATTTGTACTTCTCCAGCAATTTCTGCGCCAGGACCGTTTTGCCCGTATGGGACGCTCCCGTGATTATAATTACCATGACACGCCGCCTTTCTTGTCGACCGTTCGGTATCACCTGCGCGTTTCGGTACGCCTCAATAAATTATCTCTTCTATGGCGCGCACCAGCAGGGCAAGCCCTTCCGCGTCTGCTTTTCCGAACCTGTCCGTTACCGGGCTGTCGATATCCAGCACCGCCGCCACCTGTCCGTCCCTGTGCACGGGCAATACGATCTCGGACCTGGACTCGCTGTCGCAGGCAATATGTCCCGGGAACGCGTGCACGTCGGGCACCACCTGTATCCGGTCTTCCGCCCAGGCCGTGCCGCACACGCCTCTGCCCTTCTGGATCTTGACGCAGGCCGCCTTGCCCTGGAAGGGCCCCAGCAGCAGCGCTTCGCCGCTGACCGTGTAGAACCCCGCCCAGTTCACGTCTGGCATCGAATTGAAAAGCAGCGCTGAAACGTTGGCCATTACGGGTATCGGGTCCGAGGATATTTCCGCCAGGGACCTCGTCTGTGCGATGATAAGTTGGTAATCTGTCACGGGTATTTCACTCCCCTCATTGTCCTGCAATGCGGCCAGGTCCGCGTCTTCGTAGCGGTTGTTGCCCGGCAAACTCTTTTTGTATTTCCAGCACGCGATGGCGTCCGAGAGAGAACGCCCTTTATTATTAAGAAAGAAATCGCGCACGTACGTATTGTATTCGAATTGACGCCCGATCTCCTTTTCGCCGCGGATGCCTGCCTTTTTGAACTCCCGGTACGCTTCCACCGCGTCACCGTAGGTCTTGCCGGCGTTGTCCTTCAGCCATTTCTGGAACGGTACGCTGAACGAGAACGACCCGCCGAGCTGCTCCTTGAAGAATGATCGGAGCGCCTGAGAGCATAGGGCATCCGGCTCGATAATGCTGTCGGGAGTGACGGAAACTGATTTGCCCCGCGGCGAACCGGCGTGCTTCGCTTTTTCGCCTTTTAAGTCTCCTCTGCCTGTCTCCCCGGTATCGAGAAAGAGGGCGACACGCTCTGCGACTTCCTGCTTCCCTCCCGTTGACGGGATCCCGTTTTCTTTGCAAAACCGCACCAGTTCTTCTTTGAGCCAGTACCATTTCAGGAACGTGTCCCTGTCGAGGTGTTTATTTAATTCGGGTCTCCGGTCCATTGCCACTTGCCTTCACCGATAAGTTCTCGTTTGTCTTTCCGTTCACGCCTGACGCGGTCACCTGATCAGTTCGCCCCGGAAATACCGTTCCTGAAACCGTATGGCCTCCAGTATCTCCTCGTCGGAAAACTCCCTTCCGTCAATGGAAACGATCCATTTGTCCTCCATGTCGTTGTACCGCCGGTACACAGCGATCACGGTGCCTTCGAAAGCCTCCAGAGGTCCATCGGCGCCCAGCACGTACACGTCCTGCTCCTCGCCGTCTGCGGCAACGACCCCCTCGACGTAACCGTAATTGACCGGATAGATCAGCTCCGGATATTCGGGATGCCTGCTGCCCATGGGGCGGTCGATCTTTCCTTTGACACGCTTTCCGATGATCTCGTCCGGCCCTTCCGGCCGCGGCTCCTTCTTGAACTTCATAATTCCTTCTCCAAACGCTCCGGGCCCCAAGGTCTCGCGCTCCCCGTCTGAGGCCGCTCCTTTTTATAGCCCCGCAGTCGGAACGTTGTCAATCCGTGGCTGACGCCATTATCACAACGAACCGGTCAACTTTTTTATCGTACACCGTGAGGCAGAGCGTGCCCCACCATTCACGGCCGTCGTCGAAATAATCCGACCAGCCGGTGTTCCAGCGGTACACTTCCAGCCCCTCGGTCCCCTCCGGAAAAAGCGCGGCATTGACCGCCTCGAAATCCGCATCGGTGTAGCGGCTCGTGTAAGGCGGTTCGAGAAACGCCTTGCGGTAGTTCAGTTCTCCGCCATGTTCGACGGGACCGAACAGCGCTTCGGAACTTATTTGTTCCGCATCCGCCCTGCCAATATCGTAGTGCCAGCTCGCTTCGTCATCTTCGTCTGCGAACAGTTTCCGGCAAGCCCACAGCAGCGCGTTCCGGTGCGCATCGTAACCGCCCGTCGTGCGCCCGTTTTTCACCAGGCAATAATCGATCACACAGTCTGGATAATTGCCGATCAGCCGGTAAAACGGGTCGTCTTCTATGAGCCAGCCTGCCTCCGGCCGGACCGGGCCTTCATTGACCGCGCCGCTTCCAATATAGTAGGCGGGCGCTTCGCCGCTCTTACTCCCGGCCTCCGGGCCTTTCTTTTTCGGACGCCCCCGGAAAATCTGCTCTGCCTCGTCGATCTGAACGTCGCCCATACCCGCGGCGTATTCCACCATCCGGCAGAAATCGCAGGCGTCGTATTCCGTCCCGGTTATCGACGTGACCGTCCTACCGTCGGAAAATGCCCACAGCACTGCAGAAGGATCGAAGGAGTTGTGCACCGCAGTCAGCGCCCCGTTTTTCCCTGTAATATACAGACAAGGCTCGTACGGGTGGCAGCTCAGCCCGTACCTTTCTCCGTTTATCTCGATGAAAGGCTGACCGTCTTCCTGACCCAGTACGAAGCGACCGTCATGATAAACTTCAAAACTGTTTTTTATCTTAACCGCCCCCTCATACGTCACGCCATACGTTTCGTCAATTCCGCTTTTACTTTTTCCAGATCGCTGCCGGTCAATACCGGTATCAGTTCGTTGATCTCTTCGACGCTCTTGTCCCACCATCTGAATCTCAGCAGCAGCGCGGTCAATTCGTCGTCGAAGCGTTTCCGGAGGACTTTAGCGGGATTGCCCGCGACTACCGTATACGGCTCCACGTGGCTGCCCACAACGCTGTTCGCACCGATTATTGCCCCGTCGCCGACGTGAACGCCCGGAAGTATCACGGCGTTCTGCCCGATCCACACGTCGTTGCCTATGACAGTATCGCCCTTGAGCGGCAGGTCGGAAAGCGCCGGCGGCTCCATATCCCACCCCTCCAGCGTGTAAAACGGGAAGGTCGTGACCGCGTTCATCTGGTGATTAGCGCCGTTCATTATGAACTCCACACCTGCGGCGATCTGGCAGAATCTGCCTATGATCAGCCTGTCGCCGTTCCATTCGTACAGGTGCGTAACGTGGCTTTCGAAATCCGAATCGGCAATATAAGTAAAGTCCCCGACGGTTATATTCGGGTTTTTAATGGTGGGCCTTACGTAAATTTCATTGTCGTATCCGGGTATCGGATGGACAACGTCCGGATCGGGTGTTTTGCCGTTTTTCATGATCTTTCCTCCGTCCAGGGCCGTTTATTTCAAAACTTTCCAGTAACCGTTATTGTCGCCGCCTTCTCTGACGACGTACCCCTGCTCTTTCAATTCTTTTATCGCCCTGTAGACCGTTTTGGTCGATTTGTTGATCGCCGAAGCCATCTGCTGGAGCGTTGCGTCATCCTTTTCCTTAAGCAGCCCGAAAACAGCCTTCTCGGTCCCTGTCATTTCCCGGCCCTTTTTAAGCCTCTGGCGCCTGTAGAATACGAACCTGAACCCGGTCAACGTATTTTCGTATTCATATCTGACTCCGGCTTCTTTACAGGCAGAGAAGGTACGCTCGAATCCGGACCCGAAGGATTCGATCATCGATGATTTGAACAGCGTCGTGGCGATCCTCGGATTCATCATTATAGGTTCTTCTGCCTTGTACGCAAAATCCTCCGGCGTAAAACCGGCGGGAAAATTGCCGGGGCTGTAGACCGCCACTCTGTCGCTGAATATTTCGATTGCAAACGCAGTATTGGAAAAGTAGCAGCCGTGAGCAAAGGCGTTGACCACGATCTCGCGTATGGCTCTTTGAGGGATCTCCGGCTCTTCTTTCCTTTTTGCGTTGCCGGTAATACTGATGTCCCAACTTATGGCGGAAAGAATAAACGATATTCCTTCGTCGATACATTCGTATACGTTGCCCTCGAAGTGGTTCAGCTTCAGAAAAGTTTCTTTCGTCGTACCGGCGTACACGGCGGTCTTCAACAATATAGGACGGTTTTTGGAAAACAGCACTTTACCCGCGTTGGTCAATAGAAGCGTTTGGGGATCAAGGAGTCCGAGCTTCGACAATACAGAAGCAGCATCGGTGTAAGCGTATTTTATTCTGCCGGACTCGATCCCGTCCCTGATCACTTTTTCCAAAAGCTGCCGGTCAACGTCCGAAACGGTCTCGTCCGATCCCGAGTTTTCCCATTCGGAATAATCTTTCCGCCTTGACCTGAAAAGGCGTTCCAGTTCGGCGTCCGAGATCTGTCTGTCTTCGTCGGCAAATCGCTGGTAGTATTTCCCGTATGCCGAGTATGGCGCGTTTGCGCCGTTAAACTGAACTTCGATAAAAGCGCTGCCGTCGTCTGCATATTTAGTCTGTATCTGATACCAAATGGACGGCCTGACGTTATCTCTGATATCTCTCGAAAGCTTCCGCTCCGTA
>JAEFAM010000082.1 GCA_016287565.1 Clostridia bacterium | reverse complement strand
GCGGTGGCAGAGTGGATATACGAGAAAGTGCGGGAGGGCGGCGGCCTCGGCATATTCGTACATCCCTACTGGATGTGCTCGACGATGCAGGTCTCGGAGGATTACGTCGAATATATATACGAAAAAAAGCCCTTCGACGCCTTCGAGGTCCTGGGCGGCGAGAATTACTACCAGCATAACGGGTTCCAGACCATTTTCTATTACGAACATAAGGCAAAGGGCATGGATTATCCGGTGGTCGGCTCCACGGACAGCCACGGTTCCACGGAACGCAACCGCAACAGCCGCATCTGCTCGACGATAGTGTTTTCTAAAGAGAACAAGACCGAGGAGATCAAGGCGGCGGTGAAGCGAGGCTATTCGGTGGCGGTGGATACGATCAGCCCTGAATACCGTATCGTCGGCGACTTCCGTTTTGCGAAATACGCTTCTTTCCTGATGGAGAACTGGTACCCGCTGCACGACCGCCTCTGCGCCGCGCAGGGCACTTATATGCGCGAATACGTTCTCGGCAATCCTTCGGCGGAGGACGTTCTCAAGTCGCTTAAAGGGCAGATACCGGCGCTTATGTCAAGGTTCTTCGAGCTGTGATGACGTTGACGGACGCGGCACAGGCGCCTCCGGGAATTCCCGGCGGCGCCTTCTTTTTTACCGTATAGCTGACCGTATTGTCGACCGCATCGTCGATCGTAAAGTTGACCACGCGGCCGTCAATTTTACACTTTTCTGTACCGGAGCAGCATCGACCCTCTCTTTTCGCGGATGCACAGATCCAGCCCCTTCTCTAAAAGGTCGCTGCCCTTCGCCTTAAACGACTCCCCCGTATCGCTGTCCGTAAACTCGTATTCCGCCCCAGGCATGAACCCCTTGGGCATGGAATGGAGCGTAGAGAAAGGACTGCGTGCGCGCCTGAAGGCCAGTATGATGCCGCTCTGGTCCTCCGGATCGTGGTACTGCTGGGCGTTCCAGGAAGTGTTTTCCTTGGAGTTTGGTATCAGGGCGTAAAAGTCTTCTCCGAAATAACGCCTGATCTCCACGTACTCCGTGAAATATTTTCTTGCCCAGTCAAAATCCGCAGGCGCGTTTTCGTATGACCATTCAGGGTCAACGTGCTCCCAGGTCCTCACGGCGATGCCGCCGGTATAGGCGCTCCTGAAGCTGTACGTGTCCCCCAGTTTCGGGCCGTATCCGATACCGGACCAGGGCATCCACCAGGAGGCGCAGGTATTCTGCATCTGGTTGGCCTCGGGGACGCAGTCCCACATGCACTGGTAGTCGGAGCGCCACAACGGCACGGACCGGGAGAGCATCTCTATGTCGATGCGTTGTCCGCCTCCGGCGCAGTCGTCGATCAGAAGGTGCGGGAACCGTTCCAGCAGGTAGTCCCAGAACTTGTACAGGTTCGTGATATATTTGATCTCGGTGATGCCGGACCGGTTTTCTTCGTCTTCGTGGAGCCAGTAGTTCAGCGGCGAGATGTTGTAGTCCTGCCTGTACCAGTCCAGCTGAAGTTCCTCCACCACGTCACCGATCTTCTTTTTAAGATCCTCCAGGACCTGATCGTCGTTGAGGGCAATAATAACGCTGTCGTCTTCGCAGTTGTCCGTCCGTGTCAAATACCGGGTCCAGATCTCAACGCTGCGTTTCAGCCGCTCCGGCTCGAACCAGACCAGGAACTTTTTGCCGTTGTCCTTCAAAAATCTGATTAGATTCTTATATCTGTCGGGATGGTAGAATTCGTTGATATTCCAGGTGCCTACGTTGGGCCAGTCTGCGGACTGGGTGGCAGTGGTAGTGGATCTGAGCGGTTCGTACCAGCCTGCGTCGATCCAGCAGGTGTCGAGGGGCAATCGCTCTTTTACGATGCCGCTCCAGCGCTTTACCATCTCTTCCGAAGGCACTCCGCCCCAGAACAGGCCGCTGAAGGGAGGCGTGGCGGGTCTGCCCGGCTTTCCCACCGGCGACACCACGTCCTTTATGTATCTTCTCCATGCGTTGTGGGCGTTCTCCTGGCCGTCGGCGTACTCCAGCACGGTAGCGGAAGCGGTGCGGAAACTTTCTCCCGGCTTCATATAGAAGTTGGCGTGCTCTATGCCGAAAGCGATGCGGCAATCATCGTGCCTCCTGTAGAAATGCGCCTTCCACTGGCCGGTCCAGCCCACGGCAACCAGCACGCCCTTCCCTTTCCGGGTAACGTCAAAGAAGGGGAAATTTTCCAGGGCGCTGCGGCCCCAGGCGCAATGAGATTCCGTCTCCTGGCCTTCCCAGAGGCGCTCTTCCCTGGTGCACAGATCGTCCTCTTTTACGTTGGCCCCTGCGGTCTTGACGACCCTGAAGGTCTCCGGCTCCCAGGTGGCCTGGCGGTTCTTCCTCGTAACCGGAGGGTCCGGCTCGAAGGGCACGGTTATATCGCAGTCGTACAGTTCGGATATCTGGCCGCTGGGATGGTCCGTAGGATTGGAGAAATAGTTTACCCAGTGCGTAACGCTGTATTTTTCGTGGAAGTCCGCCCTGCATTCTACGGTGAGTCCGTCGGTCAATACCACCTTGAACCCTTCGGGGCTCTCGATGATCTGCTTTTCCAGTTCTTCGAAGGGCACGCCGTTATATTTGAACGAAAACGATGGTCTGATCATTCGTTCAGCCTCCTTTCAGATACAGACAGCGGGCCGGAAGATCCGGCCCGCAAGACAGCTGTTGATCGGTATTCAGTTCTGGGCTGACTTAACGGCATTGACGCAGTTGTCGTACACTGCCTTCACTTCCTCTGCGGTAAGAGGCTGGCGGTAGACGCGGGCCTCAACGATGGTAAACGAAGTGAGATTGCCCAGCCGTTCGTTCTGGAAGGAAGCGTTGTACGCGATGCCCAGCACGCCGCTCCTGGTGGAAGCCATATTGAAATCGCCTGTGCCGAATTCTCCTTCGCTGGAAAGTTCTCCGTTATAGTAGAGCTGTACCTTGCCTTCTTCGGGGTCGTATATGCCTACCACGTGGACAAGCGTCCCGGCTTCGATCTTGGTACCCTGGCTGGCGTCGTTGGTCTGAGCGTATATGTAACCCGATCCGGGGTACGTGCCGTCCTGGGCGGTGCTGCCAACGTTGAAGTTCAGCTGGCCCTGGGAGCCGCGGATAGCCAGGTTGGTGCCGCCGCCGTTGCCGTTGCTGATCAGCAATCCTCCGCTGGAAGCGGGTATCTCGTCGATCTGGATGAATATCTCGTAGGATACGCCCTCTTCTACGAATCCGCGGAAATCGGAGGCATATTCGTCGAGTATGATGGTCATGTAATCGTCATCGTCGGTGCCTCTGAATCCGGTGACTTTATAAGTCTCGCCGCCCAGATTGACCTCCACTTCTTCGACGGAGCCGTCTTCTACTTCAAGCTCGGTGTTGTCCAGCGCGTCGTACGCGTCGTTCTTTTTGAAAGCCAGGTCGAAGTAGGGCACGGGCATGCCTTCGTAAGGATTCGCAGTGGGATCTACAGAGGGCTTTTCCGTGGGAGGTTCGGTGGGATTCGGCGTGGGTGCTACGGTGGCAGCGTCCGTTGCCTTCGGGGCCTCGGTGGCTTCTGAAGTCTGGGCTTTGGTGGCCTCGGGAGTTTTTTCTCCGGGATCGTCGCCTGTATTACCGGCGCAGGCGGCGGCTGAGGCGCAAAGCAGCAAAACCAGCAGCAGCGCGGCGGCTTTCAGCAGTCCGGAAAAACGGTCAAAGCTTTTTTTCATTGTGGTCTACCTCCTCTAACTAAGGTAACGTTTCGGTAATTATACGGTATTAGTCCAGGGCGTCTCCCCTGTTTTTAATTCGATACGTCAATACTGTTCGTCCGCAGCCTCCGCGCGCTCTCGCTCCGTCAACGAGGCCTGTACGCGAACATAAAATCGTTCAGCGGCTCGCAGGAAGGCTGCACGCTCTGGATCCGCTCGTTCTTTCCGCAGTCATACCGGTAGGAATTCACTCCGTCCTCCGCGAAGCCCGCGAAAATAAAGGTGTGCCCCGGATAGACCACTCCCGCAGAACTGGTGCAGGGCCTCACGAAAACGATGTCTCCGGGCGCAAGCATCTCGACGCTTTCGATCTTCCTGAAACCGTGGTCGCGGCACCAGCTGGGCAGATCTCTTGCCGGTTCCGTGGCGTGGTAGACAACCATCCCCTGCCGCTCCACCTGATCGGTATAACCGACCCTGTAAAGCACCCAGTCCACCAGCCTGTCGCAGGACACAAGCCCCGCATCGCAGTTGATGGCGGGATTGATCGGAGCGTCGCCGTAGCGGAAACCGTTCTCCCTCACGTAGTCCGTCACCCATTTAGCCTCACGCAAAATGTCCGACTGAAGGCGGGAATAAGGACAATAAATGAGGCGCCCCTTGTCGTTGTACACTCTGTACCCGTACACGGCATTCTCCCTGGCGATCCGCTTGGCTTCTTCACGGGAGGAAACGCAGGCGATCTCGCTGGCCATGTCGTCAACGTCCAGCCGCACCGAATACGTGGTGCTGCCGTCGGAGCAGGAAGACGACACGGTCAAAACTATAGCCGCGGTAAGCAGCATGCCGAGTTTCACGGGCAACGATTTTCGTTTGTGCGAAGCCATGAGGATCCCCCCTTGCCGATGTTTTTCAACTGTGTAGATTTTAATATTTTACGTCGTTTTCTGTCAATACCGAAAGTGCCGGTATCCCCGGGGACCCGGGCCGCGGGCTCAGCCGGCCCTGCCCTTACGCTTCTTCTTTTTAGAGACGGCTATCGCCACCGCCGCTATGGCGCCCCCGACCGCAGCGGCAGCCCCCGCCGCGATGGCGGCGGCCGCGGCCCCGGGCAATCTCTTCCGGCTCTCCTCGCTGCTCCCGCTGCCTCCGTTTCCGCCCTCGTCGTCCGCGCTTCCCGGCACGTACCGCTCGTCAGCGGGCTCGGTGGCGGCAATATATCTGGGATACGTGATCGCCGCCGGCTCGGCCTGTACCTCCAGCACCTCTTTGGAATACGTGAATCCCTCAACCGGATCGCCGTAAGGTTCCGCCGCGTTGTCAGACTTGTAAGTGCCGGTCTTGAGCGAGAAATTATCTACTGCCAGCGTTTTGCCGGAAGCGGCCCTGACGCCGAAATAATACGTGCCTTTGGCCAGCGAAAGCGTATATGAGAATCCGGAAGATCCCACAGCGGTCCCGGCCACGGGCGCCTCTGCCAGAAGCCTTCCGTCATCTGCGGAGATCACGAAAAACGTTCCCTCTCCCGTTCCGCCGCTGCCTGCCGCCTCCTCCGGCGCCAGAACGTCGAAACTCACAGTAACGGCAGACTTTTTCACATACAGGCCCTGGTACATCCAGGCGTCCCCGGTCACCGCGGCGTAATGGTTTCCAGAAGCGTCGGCCGCAAAGCTCACGTCTGACCTGTTCCCCCTGACAGACCAGTTGGAAAGCCCGGAGACCCAGCCTTTCTTGCCGTTTCGCCGCTCGAAATCGCTATTCTGGAAATCCGAAGCGGAATTGATGCCGCAGTCCGTCAACAGGCTGGTGGGCTTTATTGACAGCAGCGTGCAGGATGACCTGTACGTGTTGTTGTATATGCGCACGTCCCTCACCGGGGAGTAGTCGTCCGTCTCTTCGTTGGTGAAGGGGCCTCCGTAATACGGGTTGTCGCACCAGGTACCTACGGAGCTGCCTCCGCTCAAAACGTTGTCGAAAGCGCGAACGTTGTATATCTCCTGAAGGGAAAGATCCGGATTGTCCGTGCCCCAGGTGATGAACGTGAGGCCGTGGCCTCCGAAAAGGTCGCAATGGCACACCGTAACGTCACGGACGCTGTTATCCCGGTCGGTCTTCGCCTTCCACCAGACCAGTCCTCTGGGGTCGTTGTAGGAGGAAGTCATGGTCACCGCATCGTCGTTGGAGTACAGGAAGCAGCGGTCGATCTTCACGTCGTGGGTGGAGGCGCTGAGGCCGATGCCGTCTCCCGAGGCGCAGGTGGCCTGGTTCATGGTGACGTCGGAAACGTACGCCCGGCTGCAGGCGAAAAGATTCAGGTGGTAGCAGTTGGCGCGGTTGATGGTGATGCCGCTGATCTGCACGTCATTGCACTCCACGAATGCCACGGCTATAAGGTGTATGCGGTTGGTGCAGCCGGTCCAGAGGATGCTGCCGTCCACGCCGTCTTCGCACTCGGAACCTACGTCGTTCAGCCGGATGGTGCCCTTGCCGGTGAGCTTTACGTGATCCGCCTGGTGGGAATAAATGAGCGGGTAGTTGTGGCAGAGACCGGCGTGGGTCCAGTTGACGCCCGGTATGGAAACGTCGTGGCCGTATGCCACTTCGTAGCCGTAATCCGCGGGCCTCGGGGATTGCCACAGCACCGCGTTCTCGTCAATATACAGTTCCACGTTGCTCTTTATGTCCAAAGTGGTGACGATATACCGTTTTCCGTATAGGGACCCGTCTCCGGGCACCGCCACACGGCCTCCTCCCGCCGCGCTGACGTCGTCGATGGCTTTCTGTATGGCCGCGGTATCGTTCGTATAACCGTCTCCTCTGGCGCCGTAGGGGCTGTCCGTCACCACGACTTCCATCTCAGGCAGTTCGAACCGGTACGGATTTTCGGAGAAATCGTAATAATTTTCTACCGTGAACCATTTAGACACGAATACGCCGTCGCACACCGCAAAGAAATGGGAGGACAATCGTGACACTTTTTTATTCATCAAAGGCACCGCGGCAACGAAATTTTCGCCGTCTGCAACGCACTGGGCCACCTTTTTCATCTGTGACTTGCTGAAATTGTAATTCGTTATGGAAGTCTCGTAAATGGTGACGGTCTTGCCCGCGAATTCCGGCTTAAGCGTCCCTTTTACGGTGATATCCTCGCCTTCTGCGGTGCAGGACGTGATGCTGCCTGCGTATTCATAGACCGGTGCCTCCCTCTCGAAAGTGATGGCGTCGATGCGTATGGTACCCTCTTCGGCGTCTACCGCCTCCAGCCTGAAGCCTCTGAGGTAACCCCTGGCGCCCTCCACGTCGGAAATATTAAAATAGTACGTAAAATATCCGGATTCGGGCAATATTTCGAACACCTTCGACCGGCTGTCGTCGTATTCCGGAGACGAGTCGGTTACGAAGGACAATTTCAGTTTCGTTGCCGTGGAATCGTTCTTCATCCTGACGCAGAACGTGTTCCGAAGGGGCATTTTCATAGAGTAGGTGTCCCCGGGCGCCGTGTCGAGCTTGATCGACGTTATATTGCCCGAAACGGGCCACACGTATTCCCCGTCGATCACGCCGGGCCCTTCCGTTCCGCCAGAGGCCGAAGCGTCGCCTGCGGATGCTCCGGAAGCGGCGTTCTTGGGTGTCCAGGTGAACATTTCTTTCGAATCCTCGCTCCCGAATTCGAAATCAAGCGCGGTAGTCACCACGTCCTCGTTGGAGAAGCAGATGTTTTTGACCTGGGGCTGCGCGTAATACCCCTGAATGTAGAAGGTGCCCTTCTTCATGTCGCACTCTTTCGTATCGGTACTGTAGGCCACCAGTTCTCCGTCGATAAACCAGCGCAGCACGTTTTTGTCCACGATGATCTTGAAGTGGTACCACCTGTCCTGCGCCATCCGGAAACCTGTGTTGGATGATTTGAGGCCTTCCGTGGGGCTCATCAATCGGATGCGGAGGTAGTTGTTGACCGTGTTGAGCTCGAAGAAGTATTCCGCGTCGCCGCATAAGTAGCAGAAGCCTACGTTGCCGTCCACCGTGCCGTAGCTGTCCAGGAGCCTGACGTCGTATTCGATGCAGTTGTATTCAAGTTCTTTTTCGGTGGTGATGCCTCCGAGATAATTGCGCTCGGGCGCCGTGTAGACCGCGTTCTCCCCTTCTCCGGAAACGGTCCAGTCTCCTTTGTTCCATTTAACGCTCTCAGCGCTGGCTGTCATAGTAAAAAGCCCCCTTGTGGCGGCGCAAACGGCCGCTGCCGCCGCTAAGAAAATGATCAGGATCCATACCGCTGCCGGTATCTTTTTCATTGCCGTTCTCTCCTTTGGATTCGTCGGGAGTATTTTGGCATAACGGCCGGAATGAGTCAA
>JAEFAM010000081.1 GCA_016287565.1 Clostridia bacterium | reverse complement strand
CTGATACCAAATGGACGGCCTGACGTTATCGCTGATATCTCTCGAAAGCTTCCGCTCCGTATCTTTTCCGATCTCCTGCCCGGCAACGTCCCCGTTGTCCTTTACGCCAAAGTACAGCACGCCTTTCCCGTGCTTGTTCAGAATGCTGGTGATGGAAATAACAGCTTCTTTCGTTTCTGACGTCGATTTCTTAAATTCGATCAATTCCGTTTCTTTCCCGATATTCACGAAACCGCCTCCCGTCAATTTCAGTCATGGACATTATAGCATGTCTATGACATTCTGTCAATATGTCTAAGACATTTTCGACGTTTTCCTGCTGAACAGCAGAATGGAAAGCAGCACCAGCGCTATGCCGATGATCCGGACCACGGTCATGTTCTCGCTGAACACGGCGGCTCCGATGACCGCGGACACTACGATCTCCACGGACGCCACTACCGGCACCCTGCTCGTTTGCGTGATCTTCGAAAGCCCGCTGAAATAGAAACTGTACGCCAGCGCCGTAGCGACCAGGCCGAACAGCGCCCCCAGCAGCAGAAGCTTCGGGTCAAAAGGCTTTTCCACAGTCTGCCACGGGCGCCGCACGAGGGCAATGAAAACGCAGCCGAATAAAAGATTGTACGTGGCAACGGCGAAGGGAGACGCTTTTTCCTGCATTGCGATCCTGCCGATCACCGGTGTCATGCCGTAAGTGAAGCCCGCGCCGATGCCGATCAGCAGCCACAGCGGAGCGAGCGCCGCGACGCTGAAATTGCCCTCGGTGGCGGTAAGCACGCACCCGGCTACGTTGACCAGCAAAGCGATCCATTTGACCCGGTCCGGCTTTTCTTTAAAAAGGATCAAGGAGGCAATGAACGTGAATATGGGCGCGGTATACAAAAGCACCGAACCCACCGCCACGCCGTTGATACTTATAGAGGAACTGTAAAGGATATTGAACGTGCCCTGGCAGACGATGCCGAGAAGCACGCAGGAGATCAGCGTCTTCTTTCCTATCCGGAACGCCTTCGGACCGTCGAGGAGCAGCGTCAGTACCGCCAGCAGCAGAAAGCCGAAGAACAGCCTGAGAAAGCTCGTATACGACGAGGAGGAGCCCTGCCTCTCCATCAATTTTACGAACAGCCCGATTGTTCCCCAGAGGCATCCGGTGATGAATATTTTGATAAAACTTTTCGATTCGGAATTCAATTTTTGCGATCCTCGATCAGCCACGCCCTGCAGGGCGAACCGTCCGCGCCTGCCAGATCCAGCGGCGCCGCGTTCAGGAAATATGCGCCTTCAGGGACTTCCGAGAGGCGGATCCCTTCCAGCAATACCACGCCTGCTTCAAGCAATATGAGATGAACTTCCATTGGCGCGTCTTCGGGGCCGACGGTCTGGGATTCGTTGCCCAGCAGCAGGAGCCCCCTGGAGGCGTAATATTTAGCCGCCTCCGCAGAGACTACCGCATCGCCCTTGATAAGGATCCGCTTTGCCGCTTCCGGGTCCTGCGCCATCGCCTTTTCATATATGTCCGCAGCGTCGCTGCCGGAGAGAATCCCTTCACGTTCCGCCACGTAAGCCGGGCCCACGAAGGTATCGAGAGGTACGGCGTCAACGGCCTTTCCGCCTTCGATGAAATGGAACGGCGCGTCAACGTGGGTGCCGTTGTGCGCGCACATACTAAAAGCCGTCAGGTTGCAGGAACCGCCGTTGTCCGTCGAACAAAGGATCGTCCGCTCCGGCGCCGGATCGCCCGGGTACACACGGCAGCTGAATACTTCCTGCGAAATGTCATATATCTTCATCGTTTACTCTCCCCTCTGCTTCCCCTCTGCTTCCGGTCTGCCGGACAGCTCATATCACTGCGCACGGAAAGCAAGCACCGTCTCGAATTCGTTCAGCCGGACCCTCTCCGGGCAATATTTTGCCGTCACCTTGTTCCACAGGGCTTTCGCGGCAACGTTCTTTTCGTTATATTTCACTTCCCAGTTGCCGCCGAACCTCCCGAATATCATTTCCGCCGCCCTTTCAGCAAGATGATTTCTGCGGAACGCCGGAAAGACCGTGAATTCCGCCAGCACGTGATCCGGCGCCTTGCCCATATTGGAATACGGATGGATCATTGCAAACCCCACCAGCGTTTTCTCCTCGTACAAAAAGAACGCCCTGCGCTCCGGATCCGTAAAATACGCGTCGAAAAAGCCGTAATGCAGGTTGCCCCGGGCATCCATCTCGTCATCATAGTAGTTCGTCATCTCGTACAGATACTTTTGGTTGATGTTCCACAAAAGCTCCCTGTCCTCTGGCCTGACGGCAACAAGTTCCATGCCTTTCACTCTCGCTTCGCTTTTCCGCGTCCAAATATCAGCCCTTACTGCGCCGCCTGATACAGCGGTCAATCATAAAATACTTCGTACTCCGGAAACGCCTCCCACTCAGGGAAAGACGTGATCAGCGCCACCGTATCCTTCACCGCCTGCATAAAGGACCTGGCTTCCGGACAATAGCAATCGTCCATCGTTCCGAACATGATCTTTTCGCACTTCACGGACCAGGTCTCGCCGCCTGCCGTTACGGCGACGACGATGGTCTGGTCCGGCATGGACGTTTTCCGCTGCTCGGCGTCCGGAGCGTTGAAAGGATCGTATTCCGCCGGATAGTTTTTCAAGTCGATATCTTTGCAAAGATATTTATAAACGAGCTTCAGTTCGTTGTCCGACATTTTCACGTAACTCGTATATTTCCGGACGTCGGAGGCGTCGGTGGTCTTGACAAGTTTACCGGTCCGGCTGTCGTACGAGCTGATGCCGTAGCAGTTCCATACGATGGAAAAAGCGAAGTCCGAAGGCAGTTCTATCCCGGACAGGTCCTGGCCCGGTATCGGGTCGTTGGCATGCCGCGACGTCGATCTGCATGACGCAAAGAGCATGGCCACAGCGGCAATAATAATGATCGCAATTATTCGTTTTTTCATTTTACCCTCACTCCACATCGTCCCTGTTCTTAATTGCGTAAACCACGTTCGGTACCGGCATCGGGACAACGAATATCCTGCAGAAAACGTTGACCCGCCCGAATTCCGTCGTTTCCACCTTACAGCGCATCCTTCGGGCAATTCCTGACGCACTCCATGCACAGGATGCACTCCGTACCGTTCTTTCGCTTCCTGGAATTGTCCGTCACGTCAACGTCCATGGGGCAGACTTTCCTGCACTTTCCGCAGGAAACGCACTTGTCCTTGTCGCACTTCACTCTCAGCAGAGAGAAATAGCTGGCGGGCTTCAAGAACACGGTGATAGGGCAGATATACTTGCAGAACGCCCGGTTGTCCTTGAATATGAACGCCAGCGCGATGCCGACGGCGTAATAGGCGATATTGCCCCCAATGAACGCCCAGAACATTATCCTTTCGATATTGCCGACTTTTGCCAGGAAAAGCGCGGACACGAACACGACCGACAGGGCGAACGTGATATATCTTATCCATCCTATCTTCTTTCGCGGCGCTTTAGGGACTTTGTACGGGAGAAAATCCAGCACCATTGCCGTCCAGCAGGCGTAACCGCACCAGCCGCGCCCGAACAGCAGCGGGCCGAAAATTTTCGCCACCGCGTAATGGATGGTTGCCGCCTCGAACACCCCCGTAAAGAGGTAGTACCAGAAACCCTCGATCTGCATATTTTCCCCGCAGATCAATCCGAGATAGACGAGCATATAGAGGCCCACCAGCAGCTGGACCACGCGCCTGGCGTGTTTGTATTTCTTAATAAACAGGAAAAGGCCGAGGGAGATCGACAGCCCGATATAGCTGAAATTGATCAGATAAAACAGGTTGTTCTTCGTCAGCCACAGAGTCACCGCAATCGCCTCGAAAACGATCAATATGATTATGGGATATATGTACTTTCTGAGCTTTTTCATCTTTCCCTCCGCCCGGATCGCCGCGCCAGAGCTCCTACCGTTTCCTGTCAAATAAATGCCTGCAACGGACGTACAGACCTACCAGCGACGGCTTGGAGCATAAAATAATGAGCCTGTCCTTCAGGGAGCAGCCTGCCAGTTCTTTTAACGAAAAACGGATCCGCTTCCGGAATGAAAGCATTTTCGCTTTTGCCTCGCCCTTGTTCTCCACGTTTGACTTGTATTTAAGGCGGTATACGAAATTCCGGATCATGCTGCACATATGGATCTTGCACTGCGTGGCGAAGTGCGGGTAATTCTGAGCCAGATAGTCGAGCGCCGGGAAAAGCAGCTCCACCGATTGCAATTTGTTGTCCGGAACCCGTTTCGACTCGCTGTCGGGGGTGTTCCGCCAATTGTACAGTTCGTTGCCGATACAGGCGATCTTGCTGCTTTTTCCAAAAACATGGCAGGTAAACAGGACGTCCTCTCCCCCGTTAAACCCCTTGATGAAACGTTCTTCGCCTATCAGATCCCGGCGATACAGCTTTTCCCACACCACCAGGTTGTAGTATGGATACTTTTCCGGGCGGCTCCATATCTTAAGCGCGTCCTCGGCGGTCTGAATAAGGGGCTGTGCAAGTTCCTTACCGGCAAGGGTCTTGACAGGATCATCGGTAAATCTGGAGTATCTGCACTCCGCAAGATCCGCGCCGGTCTCCTTGAGCGTACGGTACAGATATTCGACGTACTCCGGATCGAGAAGATCGTCGCTGTCAACAAATGCGAAGTACGCCCCTTTCGCCCTTTCGATACCTGCGTTCCTTGCCGCGGAAATGCCCCTGTTCTCCTGATGGATCACGACGATCCGCGGGTCCTTATCCGCCCATCTGTCGCATATTTCCGGACAATTATCCGGCGAGCCGTCGTCTATCAGAATGATCTCCAGCTCGCGATACGTCTGGTCAACGATGGATCCGACGCACCGGTCGATATACGGTTCCGTATTGTACACCGGAACGATCACGCTGATCAGCTCTGCCATTTTTTCTTTAGTACTCACTTTATTACTGATCCTTTTTTCCGAACTTTATGTCATCGCTGGGGCGGCTCCCTTTCCTGGCGTCAGCCGTATCCCGGACCGCCCCGGGCAGCCACTCCGCATCGACGTGATCCAGCGAAATCACTATCTCCTGAATTTTATCTTCAGGGCCCGGCCGCCTGATATCGTCCGGCAAATAATCCAGCCCGACTTCGCGGAGGCTGAGCACCGTATCGTGTATCCAGCCCACAGCCTGCCCGTCGCAATAAAGGCAATAACAGCCGAACATCTTTTTTACGCTGACGTTTAGTCCGTTAAGGCGGTCAAGCCATTCTTTGACTATCTGTTCCTGTTCATAAACCATTGCCACTGCTCCAAAAGCGTATGATCACGCCTGAGTTTCCGCCTGAATCATCTCGTCGATCGACGCATACACCGAATCATATACCTCGTCCGGCAGCGGTTGGCGCGGCAGCCAGAATTCGTACAGTTTCCGCAGCCCGTCAGAGTCACCGCAGACATTCCTCGCCTGTTCGTAAGCGTACGCGTTGGCGTCGATCTCGTGCGGCTGGCCAAGGTAGATATCCGTAAAGCGCTCTTCCCCGCCTTCCAGCCTGCATCCGTAGTATATGCCGTCAACGATCTTATAGCAAGTCCCGTCATACCCGACGACGTACCGCAAGCTGCGCCTCACCGCATCGCCGAACTGCCCGGGGCAAAGATACTGCGAGGCATGCCTCAATTCGTGAAAAAGATAGAATGCCTTTTCATAGTCAGGCGATCCGTTCAGCAACGCCGCATTGACGAACACCGTCTTCGACTCAAGGTCAAAAGTGCCGTTGGCCGCCTCGTATCCCGCGGGCATTTCGAAGGACAATTTCAGGTCAAGATCATTGTCGCCGCGGTATCGTTCGAAATGTTTTTCGTAGTCAAACATATTTACTCTCTCGCTCGGACGCTTGCGTTTACGTCTGCGCTCACATATCAAGGCCGCTTCGGTCAAACGCCATAAGATTGCCCAGAGGAACGGAAAAACCGAGTGACCGGTACATTTCCACGTCGCAGTCCGCGCAGCCAACCGTTAAAGAGGAGACCCCGCTTTCCTGATAAGCGAACCGCACCAACCGGCGGGCAACGCCCCGATGCCGGTACTCCGGACGGATGTAGAAATCTTCGAACTCGCCGCAGGGCAAATAATCGAAAGTCGAAAATCCCACCGTGACCGAGCAGCAGCCGATCAGCCTGTTATCATCCCATGCGCCGAAGAAAAGGATCGCTCCCTTCCTGACGGCATCAACCAGACGAGCCTTTTCATCGCTGCCCGGCTCATCCTCCCCTATTTCTCCCTTGTATAATTTTTGGAGCTCCCACAAAGCGTCCGTTTCGGAAGCATCGATCTTTCTAAAATTCATATCGTACCCTCGCAAATGTTAAGCTGTATCATTGTTTTTTCTCCTTTAATCATGCTTTTTGAAAGGCGACATATCAACAACTTGGCGGGCAAAAGCCGATGTTCCATTCGTCAACGTCGATTGCGCCTATCGTTAGCAGCACAACGTCTTCCCATCTGTCTTTCAGAGAGCGTCCGTCAAAAACAGGCGCCTCAAATAATTCTCTTGCGGTCATAAAATCGCAGCCGCCTTCTATGTCACAGAGTCCAACCCAATATGGGAACTCATACTCTGGCAGGTAACCTATAAAACGCTCGCTTTTCTGCGGGTCGTCTTTGAAGTAAAAAGACGTTTCGTCAATGTTGATACGCTTTTCGTCAAAAAGTTTAAAAAGTGTTTCAAACGTCATTGAAAACCTCCACAAACGGGAATTTGTCAGTCAAGTCTATACACTGCATTCATATCGAGTATCTATAACGGACTTGAGTTATGGATACTCGATTTTCTTTTGTTTTCACGCGGTTTTCTATGTACGGAGCAGGTTCGGATGAGCCTGCTCTTTTTTTGTTATGCCGTGGCGATCTGCGGAACGTATTCGACGGATACGCCCTGCCGGGTATCGGCTTTGACGTTGTGCCTGTGCTTCGGCAGTTCGGGGATCTCGATATACCCGACGAAACGGTAATACACCGCTACCCGCTGCGTTCTGCTCTTGCCCACGCCTTCCGTCTCAAACACGTCGATGTGGTCGATCAGCTCCTGCAGCAGCGGCCGTGTGAGCACCTGTACCTCAAGAAACCTTCGGATCGCCGCTACGAATTGTTCCTGCCCGAGCTTGAGCGCGTCGGCTTCGGCGAGGTCTTTGCGCAAACGGTTGATCTTGTTTTTGAGTTCCAGCCGCTCCGTCTCATACTTCTGCGACATGTGCATGAACCATTCCTCCGAAACCTTGTTCTCGGCGTGATCCTCGAACAGTTTTTCGTACAGACCGGAGACCTTGTCGCTGCGGGAAAGTACCCGGTTGATCTCTTCCTCCAGATACTTCTGCTCCTTGAGAATATCACCGTTAGTCTTGTCCGTCAAGATCTTGATGAAGGCGTCCTCGTCGTCCCGAAGAAACTCGGCGAGACGGCGAAGCTCCAGCAATACGACTTGTTCGATAGCGTCCGCACGGATATAGTGCCTTGTGGGACAAGTGCCGCGATAGTCTTTGGCGTAATTGGAGCACGAGAAGAAGTGGATCTCTTTGTTGATCGTGTTCGTGTGATACCAAAGCTTCTTGTGGCAGTCCCCGCAGTAGAGATAATCCGAAAGCAGATGCTTTTCGTCGTCGTTCTTCGGAGCACGGCGCTTGGTCTGCGATTTGATCTCCTGTACCCGTTCAAATACAGCGCGTTCGATGATCGGCTCGTGAACGTCCTTGAAGATCACCCAGTTGTCGGGATCGTTGGGCAAACGTCTTTTGTTGCGGAAGTTCTTGGAGTAGGTCTTGAAATTGATCACGTCGCCGCAATACTCCTGATTTTGAAGAATCGACCATATCGTCACGCACTTCCACTTACACGGATCGCTCGGCATTTTCTTGCCGCCTCGGTTGACCCCTCTGTCGTGCCAGTACGCCGTCGGGTTCAGGATCTTACGCTCCGAAAGGATACGGGCAATGGTTTCGTTGCCTTTTCCTTCCATACACATCTTGAAGATTTCCCGTACGATCTCCGCCGCGCCGGGCTCAATGATCCACTTTTTCTTGTTCAGCGGGTCTTTGATATACCCATAGG
>JAEFAM010000080.1 GCA_016287565.1 Clostridia bacterium | reverse complement strand
TCGCTCATGCTCATAAGGTTTTTGCCGTCAACGGTGGAAGAATATGCCAGCCTGATCCCCCGCTCTCTCGCCAGATCGAGCTGGAGCTGAGCCACTTCTTTATTGACCGCCCCGTCGCGGTTTGTGATCTCGATAAACGTAATATTCGCGTCCCGGATCCAGTCGTACTGTTCCGGCGTGGTATAATCGTGGGGAGGCTCCCAGAAGATGCCTATCTCGATATTGCCCTCGGTGGGAAACACGTTGAGAGCGGGATCGTCATCCTGGACTTTCCCTTGTCCGCCGGGATCCACCTGCCCGCTTTCAACGCTGCCGCAGCCCGAAAGCGACGCGGCCAATGCCAACAATAACGCTGATGCAAATAATTTTATCCATAACTTCATTTGACCATATCCCCTTTGCAGATCCGGTTTGCCGCACGTATTATACAACATGGCGGACGTTATGACAATCCGGACGCGCATCGTCCGCTCCTTGTAAATCGGAGGCGTAAGATATATAATACCGGCACAGCATATACGTTCGAATATCCGGACCGTCGGAGGTAATAAAAGTGAAACGAGGATATATCCATATGGCGCGAAAATTGATCGTTACCGCTGTGGCGGCGGCAATGTTATTGACCGCTGCAGGCTGCGGCACCGGAGGACAGAGCGGCGTCAGGCCCACCGGCTCCGGCGAAGGCAACGAAGGCGGCAACGAAGGCGGCAGCACTCCCGAAAGCTGGCAGGCGGACGCGGCGGCGCTGGAAGAAGCTAATAAAAAAGCCAATAAAAACTCGCTGCTGATAGGCTGCTGGATCCCTCCCCACCCCCATCAGACCAAGACACAGGAAGACGCGGACGCAAGGATCGCGGAGCTTGCTGCCTCAGGCATCAACTGCATCAGCACCCATTGCAGCAACGCCTCCAACCTGAAATATATCCAGCGCCTGAACGAGGCCGCGCTCAAATACGGCGTGAAGATCATAATGGAACTGGGCACTGACCTCAGCAAGAGCGGCATAAAGTCGAACGTGAATATCGTTAAAAAGACGAAAGACCTGGAAGCAGTGATCGGTTACGACCTGTACGACGAACCTCTCCCGGGGCTGGCGCCTGCGCTGGCGGACGAACTCAGCCAGATACGCGAGATCACCGGCGACAGCAAGCTGCTGTTCCTGAATATGCTGCCCAACTACGGCAATAAAAGCGACATGGCTCCGGAGGTCAAAGAGGGTCTCACCTGGTACCAGACGTACCTGGAATCGTTTATGGATACCGGGACCGACGTGTTGTCCTTCGACTTCTACCCCTTCTCCGCAAAGCAGAGCAGCGACACGAAGCGGCTCCGCAGCATGATCGAAAACCTGTCGGACATAGCGTTGACCACCCAGAAATATAACATTCCGGCATGGGGATTCATGCAGGATTCTTCCTGGGGCGGCATGCGCGCGCCCAACGCGGAGGAGCTGGCGTTGCTGTCTCACCTTCACCTGATCTTCGGGCTCGAAAGCTATTCGTATTTCCTGTACGCTGAGACGTCCAACGACCGCGAGGGCAGCTTTATAGGCATGCTGACCTGGGACAACCAGCTGACCGACGTGTACTACCGTGTCAGGGACAACAACGAACGTATGAAGGCCATGGGCTACCGCTGCCTCTCCTATTCGCTGAAAGGTTTCCTGACGGATGACCTGAAAGTTGCGGGCTGCGCCGATGCCATCGACGCGTCACTTCGCTTGAACGTGGGCGATCCCGACGCTTCGATGCTCAAATGCGTCGAAGCCGATCACAACACGCTGATCGGCGTATTCGAGGGCCGCGCCAAAGAGATCAACGAAGCGAAAGGCTACGCTACGGACAACGCCTCCGCCGCCTTTTACGTATTGAATTTCGAGGCCGCCGAGACCGATACGGTCACGCTTCGGTTCGACGGGATCACGGAATATACCGTATGGGGTCCTGAAGGCATCGAAGCCATGGGCGCGGGCAATGAATTGACGCTGACTATCCCGGCCTACGACGCCAGATTTATCGAACTGAAAACGTTTTGACGCAATAATTGTGTTATCATTTGGAGGAACCGCAGAATAAAATGTCGAGAAGGATCGTATTGATTATGATGACAGCAGTGATGTTATTGACCGCCGCAGGCTGCGATACGCTCGCGCCCCGGACCGCCACACAGGAAGAGCTCGCCGCCGCGAATCAGAAGGCGGCAAGGAACGATATGCTTATCGGGTGCTGGATCCCGCCCAGGCCTCACCAGGTACTCACACAGGAAGAAGCAGACGCGCAGATAGCGACTCTCGCCGCGTCCGGGATCAACTGCTTCACCACCCACCACGGCGAACAGGACGACATCGGGTACCTCACCCGCCTGGCCAACGCCGCGGAAAAATGCGGCATAAAAATGATGATCGAGCTGGGCACGGACCTCAGCGACAATGGAGGCATGGCTCACAACCTTGACGTGGTGCGCCGGACAATGGACCTGCCGGCGATCTTAGGCTACAACCTGTTCGACGAACCCACCGCCGGGTACGCCGCGGGACTTAAAGAAGAATTTAAACAGATCCACGAACTTACCGGCGGAAAGAAACTGCTGATGATAAATATGCTGCCAACGTACGGGCCCCAGGAACTGATGGCGCCGGAGATCCGCTCCGGGCTCAGCTGGTACCGCACTTATCTGGCAAACTTCATCGAGACAGGCACGGACGCATTGTCCTTCGACTTCTACCCCTACAGCGGCAATCCCGCCGGCGATGCCGGGGCATTGCGCGGCATGATGGTGAACTTGTCCGATATGGCCGTGATGTCTAAAAAGTACGGCAACATACCCACCTGGGGCTTCGTACAGGATTCCGGCTGGGCCGGCATGCGCATCCCGGCAAAGGACGAATTGCTGTTCCTCTCACACCTGCACCTTATATTCGGACTGGAGAGCTACTCGTATTTCCTCTATGCCGAAATAGACGAAGCCGGCAGCATGCAGGGCATGCTCAACTGGGAAGGCAATACCACGAAGATATACGACCGGGTCAAGGCCAACAACGAGCGCATCGCGGGCATGGGCTACCGGTTCCTCTCCTACTCTCTCAAAGGTTTCATAACCAGCGGCCTCAGCCACAAGGAAGACGCGGAGGCCATCGACAAAACGCTCCGGATCAAAAGGGACGACAATATCAAGAGCATCTCTTCGGACTGCGACGTGCTGGTTGGGGTGTTTAAAGGCCGCTCTGCCGCGGACAATGCCGCCCGGGGCTATGCGCAGGATCCTGCTGATACAGGCTATTACGCGCTCAACTACAACCTGTTCAACGACAATACCGTTACGATCGATTTCCGCCGCAATACGCCTTATACCGTCTGGGGACCGGACGGCATCGAAGCCATGGGCGTCGCTAAAAGCATCGAACTGTTCATCGAAATGGGCGACGCGAGGTTTATTGAGCTGAGGACGTATGACTGAGCGCACGCAAGTTGCCGGCAGGACAGTGTAGATCTTATAAGTTCGAAATAAGCATCATTAAAACAAAACGGGGAGCGAACGCCACTCCCCGTTTCTTGTTTCTAAAGGCTTCTTCTGTTATTTTTTCTTCTTTTTGCCGCTCACGATGGTCACGATGACAGAGGCGACGATGACCGCGCCGCAGACGCCGAGGATCACCGGAAGGACAGGAAACGCCTTGCCGTCGCTGCCCGAGCCATTGTTTTCCGGAACGTCGGTAACGTCGTCCGGCAGCTCGGAGGGTGCCTCTGTGGGAGGATCCACTTCGTAATCGCCGGGGTCCATCTTTTCAGTCTCGCGCTGATCGCGGGTGATGAGGAGTTCTGCGGTTGTCCGGAACACCTCGCCGCTGTCCATGGGAGACTCGCTGCCCTGGGAAGCGACGTAGAGGTAATTGCCGCCGTATCCGGTGCCGGTGAGCGGGTAGTCGTTGCCGCTCAATTTGAGTGTTTTGACCTCGGAAAGATCGTCCTTGTTCAGAACGTGAACGTTGGACTTGTCTTCGTTGTACGTCGACACGAACAGGTAATCACCGGCGAAGGAAATACCGTAGGCTTCCTTGAGCTTCACGCTGGCAGCGACGGTCTTGCCGTCGGGGCTGAGCTTCAGCACGTGGCTCCCCTTTCGCAGGCCGGAATCTTCCATAAGGCACGTTATATATACGTTTCCTTCCAGGTCCACCGCGATATATCCCGGGTCTTTCTCGGAATCGGTGAGTTCGTAGTAGTCAACGATTCCGCCGTCGCCGAATCCGTCGTACAGCTTCATATTGCGCGGGTCTGTCACGTCGTAGCAGCGTATGGTGTCCACGCGGTAGCAAGTGAGCACGTACAGCAGGATGCGGTCGCCTATCTTCTGCGCGGCCATACCGTTGATGCCTGTCACGTCGCCAAGAACTTCCACGATATGGGAGATCTCCACGAAATTGTTGCCCAGGCAATAGATGCTGCAATATTCCGTATCGGCGTGAGTGACGCCCACGTACAAAAAGCCGCGGTTGTCCACCGCAAGCCCCTTCGGATAGCAGTTGGAATTGTCCACGGGCGTTTCGTCGTCTACCCGCGGTATGAACTCGCCCGTCTTCTCCAGCGTAGCCGTATCGTAGCGGGAAACGTGGCCCGGATCGGGGCTCATGCTGTGCAGGTAGCCGAGATACATATTTTTGCCGTCGGGAGAAACGGTGAACCCGCGCAGACCGTACGCGTCTTCTTCGAAGGTATCGGGCAATATCAGCGAGCCAAGTTCTGCCGTCCCTACGGCCTCGTCGTCCCGGCCCGCAAACGCGGTCAGCGTTCCGCAAAGCAGCGTCAATACGGTCAACAGCGTCAATGCGATTTTTACTTTTCGATCCATAACGATATCCCCTCAATCAATCATAATTCTATCGAACAAATCAGCTAACAATAACTGTTACAACAAAACTCTTTTCGCCGGCGATGGTGACCTTGACCTCCGCGTTTCCCGGGGCCAGAGGCGTAATGATGCCCTGGTCGCTCACTGATATTACTGCCGGATCGGACACTTCGTAAGTCACGGGGAAACGCTTGACGGAGACGGACATCTTGCCGCTGTTGTACGCCTCGGCCCAGGTATTGTCCGAAAACCGCACCAGCCCACGGATCTGAGGCAGATGGACCTCTCCCACCTTCAGTTCGTACCTGTCGATCACAGGCGTGAATTCCGTCACGGTCCTGCCGCTGTTGCCCTGGAACTGGCTGTACGAATCACGCACGTACACCTTGAATTCGGCCTCGAACTGTTTGTATTTAACTTTTACCGTGGTCTCCCCGGTCTTGCCCTTGGCGGATATGCGGAAATTCTTGATATCGATCAGCGAACTGTCGTAGCCGGAGAATTTAAGCTTTCCTGTGTCTTCAAGCGGGTACGCGGACAACATCGGATCTAGCCACACGAAATAAACCGCCACATTTTTATCGTCCGGGTACATTTCCACCACGTGCGCGTAGGCTCCAATACCGATCATCGGAGGATCCTCGGGCCGCTCGGTAAGCCACTCTCCGCACTGAACGCCCAAAACGCCGTTGCCCTCCGGATGAGTGTCGCCCTGATACAGTTCCAACTTGATCGGCTGGAACGCCGTCGCCCACTTGCCCCAGTTTCCGCTGCCTCCGTCGCTGAAAGCGTAGCCTACGAACAGCTCGTCCTTCAGCTGTATATGCCCGTCAGGCCGCCTGCTGACGCCTAAACTGTGGAGATGCTTGTACATGCTCTCGGACACGTATTGGGACTCCACGAAGGTGATGCCGTCGTCGGATTCTAAAGTGAACAGGCCGCTTTTCTCGTCGTGGCCGTACTGGGTGGTAAAGGCGACGAACTTGCCCGCGTCCTCGATATACGCTATGTCCGCGGAATGGCGGCTGTTGACCTTCTCGTACGCTTCGCCCCGGTACGTGAGCCGCGCAGGCCAGTCTTCCTCGGTGTCGGAGGTAGCGACCCTTATGTGATCCCCGGTGGGACATGCCCAGGAATAGTACATATACAGCACTCCGTCGTGGATGACCATACTGGGTTCTCCGGCGCCGTAAACGGAAGCTTCTTCGTCATAATAGATGATCGGCGCGGGATCGCCGCCCCAGCCGCTGCCGTTCCATTTTTCATACGGACCGTCCGGGTTTTTGGAGCGGGCAACGAACACGTTGTTGTTGACGCCGCCCTCCACGATGGTAGAAGTGTAGCCAAGATAGTAATATCCGCCGAAATATATCACGCCTGGATCGCAGCAGGAATATTTGTCCATGGAATCGGGCGTAGGCATCAGCACCACTTTCTCACCGGTGAAATTAATACCGTCATCCGAGTGCTTGTAGGTGATCCAGTCCCATTCCCCGTTCCAGCCGGGCGTGGAAAACCAGGCGTCGCAGGAGCCGTCGGCATAGTACATGATCGAAGGGCCGTAGCGGTATCCGGAACCGTCAACGGGCGGCTTGTATATCGTTACGGGCTCTGAGGCCGCGCTGACGCTCACGTGGGTATACGGGTCCGGGTCAATATCCGGAAGCGTGTCTTTGAAAAGCGCCGGGGCTTTTCTGCCGCAGCCGGGCAACAAGGCCAGCAACAGCACCGCGGCCAGTACAGCTGCCGCTGCCGCCGCTTTCAATGCCGTCTTTACAGTCAACGGGAGCCTCGCAGCTGCGGGGTCTCCCCTTTTATCGTCACTTCGATACGTCATTTACGTTCCCCCGAAAAACCGTTGCCGGCGCAATAAACGAGTCAGGCGTCATGCAGGTTCGTTTGAGTGCCATTTTACCAGCAAACGGGCCAATTAACAAGTGAGAAAGTTTAGATGACATCAAACGGTAAAGGTAAATCTCCAAAACGAGTTGACCAAAACAAATGCAAACGCGTATAATACCGGAAGGAGGAATGCTGCCGTGAAAAAAGTTATCGCGATACTGATATTTGCCGCGCTGATAGTTTCAGGCACGGCATGCAGTAAAACAACAAGCGGAACGCCCGGGGACACATACAACGAGGCAATGAACGAGGTCCATTCGCTTAATATAACTTATTCAAAATGGAAGGCTTTTCTCTCCACAGAACTGTTCGATCAGGCTCTGGGAGACTACGATTACGATAAAAAGGAGTGGCGTCCGCTGACTGACAGAGCGTACGCTTTCGACGTAGAAGTGTTCGACATCGAACATATGTATGAACTGTTTCTCAAAGGCATTCAGTCGATAGTACCTGATATAACGATCACTGACATAAAAGAAGATCTTTCCGGGATAACAGAAGAGGCAACGCATAGAACCCCGCCTTACGACGGAACGCGTACCGTTTCTTTCAAATGCAACGGACACGATTATTCCGTTACGCTCGACAGTTTCGGAGACTGGTTCAACACCGAAATGCTGGATCGGATGGATGCTGTTCTCAATAAAGAAAACTGTGAGAAGCAGCTGTGGGTCCTGTATTTCGAATACGATCAGTATATCGTCCTCGTTTACGGAAGTGAAGAAGACGCCAAAAAACTGATCGGGTAGTACTTATTTCAGATCTATTCCTGCGCCGGCACGCTTTTCCCGAAAGGAGCTAATAATATGGACAGCACCGAAAGAGTACGCAATACCATACTGGGCAAACCCGCCGACCGTCAACCGATCTACGGCTGGGTCGCCGCCAATCTGTCGAACGAATTGACGCAGGCGTACGGTTCCGTTGCCGCATTCGAGGACAAATACGAGTTCGACGCGGCGCACCTGTTCGGCGGTCCCGGAAGTTTCAAAGATGAAGTGTTCAACAGGCTGCGCGCCGAGAACGAGGAAATGACGCCGGACCTGCTGGTCGACGAAGATTTCTTTTCGGACCCCGACGTCATCAGCCAGTATCAGAACCTGAAAGACGCGCTGGATTTCCATAAGGCGCGGGGCCGTTTCTGCTACGTGCAGACGCCCGGCTTCTTCGAGCAGTTCAACGGCGTGTTCGGCATCGAAAACCAACTTTTGTACCTGGCAATGTACCCTGACGAACTTGACGAGCTGTACCGGCGGCAGGCTGAGTGGACGGTGAAATTCGCGGGCCACTGCATCGATATGGGCATCGATATGGTGCATATTTCAGACGACTGGGGCGCCCAGAAGGACCTGATGTTCAACCCCCGGCTCTGGTGGGAGATCATTTATCCGCATATGAA
>JAEFAM010000079.1 GCA_016287565.1 Clostridia bacterium | reverse complement strand
GAGGATTATCTGGAAGCGGGCGCAGCCATTGAAATAAAAATGGGCCAGGGCGCCAAGCCGGGCATCGGAGGCCATCTGCCGGGAGCGAAAATAGTGGGAGACGTTTCCAGGACGCGTATGATACCCGAGGGTTCCGACGCCATATCTCCCGCGCCTCACCACGACATATATTCCATCGAAGACCTGAGGCAACTGGTATTCTCGTTAAAAGAAGCCACTGACTACAAAAAGCCGGTCATCGTAAAAGTGGCCGCGGTGCACAATATCGCCGCCATCGCCAGCGGCATCGCCAGGAGCGGCGCCGACATAATCGCCATCGACGGTTTCCGCGGAGGCACGGGAGCGGCTCCCACCAGGATCAGGGACAACGTAGGCATACCTATAGAACTTGCCCTGGCGGCGGTAGATCAGCGGCTCAGGGACGAGGGCATCAGGAACAACGTTTCGCTGGTGGCGGGAGGATCGATCCGCAGCGCCTCCGACGTGGTGAAAGCAGTTGCCCTGGGAGCGGACGCCTGCTACATTGCCACCGCCGCGCTGCTGGCACTGGGCTGCCACCTCTGCCGCACATGCCAGAGCGGCAAGTGCAACTGGGGCATTGCCACCCAGCGGCCAGACCTCGTGAAGCGTCTGAATCCCGACGTGGGTTCCGAGCGGCTGGTGAACCTGATGACCGCCTGGAAGCACGAGATAATGGAGATCATGGGCGGCATGGGCATCAACTCCGTGGAGGCCCTCAAGGGAAACCGGCTCATGCTCCGGGGCGTGGGAATGACCGAAAAAGAACTCGAGATACTCGGTATCTCGCATGCGGGAGAGTGATACCGTGAAGCGTGTTTACGTCAATGAAGAATGGTGCCTGGGCTGCCACCTCTGCGAATACAACTGCGCGTTCGCCAACTCTGGGCTCAGGTATATGAGTTCCCTTAAAGGAAAACAGATATATCCCCGCATCCACGTGGAGGGCGAGGAGAAGGACAGGATCACTTTCGCCGTGTCCTGCCGCCACTGCGAAGACCCTCTGTGCGTAAAATGCTGCATTGCCGGAGCCATTTCCAAAGAGGACGGAGTGGTGCGCATCGACAGGAACAAATGCGTGGGCTGCCTCACGTGCATGCTGGTATGCCCCTACGGCGCCCTGGCTCCTGCGGAAGACGGAATAATGCAGAAATGCGAGCTGTGTACTTCTAACGGATCGGGCGAACCTGCCTGCGTGAAGGGCTGCCCCAACAGGGCAATAGTGTATGAAGAAAGGGGGCAGGAATAATGGCTGACAACGCAAACTGCATCGGCAAGGCGCGGAGTTCTGACAATGCCGCTCTTAAAAGATACGTCATCATCGGCAACGGCGCCGCCGCGGTCGGCTGCGTGGAAGGCATCCGCCTGGCGGATCCCCTGGGGCTCATAACGATCATTTCCGAAGAGCGCCGCCACGTTTATTGCAGGCCCCTCATTTCCTACTATTTAGAGGACAAAACGGACCTCGAAAAGATGAAATACCGGGACGACGGTTTCTACGACAGGAACGGCGCGGAAGTGCTGTACGGGAAGAAGGCGTTGTCCATAGATCCGGCAGCGAAGACCGTGGCGCTGGATTCGGGAGAGACGGTGGCTTACGACGAACTGTGCGTTGCCGCAGGTTCATCGCCCTTCGTGCCGCCTTTTAAAGGGCTGGAGACGGTGGAGAACAAATTCGGATTTATGACGCTGGACGACGCGCTGGGGCTGGAGAAAGTGCTGACGCCAGAAACGCGGGTGCTGATCGTGGGCGCCGGGCTGATCGGCCTTAAATGCGCCGAAGGGATCGCTTCGAGGGTGAAGGAGATCAAGGTGTGCGACCTGGCGGACAGGATACTTTCAAGCATACTTGACGCGGAAGGCGCGGGGCTCGTACAGAAGCGGCTGGAAGAGCGGGGGATAAAGTTCATGCTCTCGGACAGCGTTTCGGAGTTTCAGGGCCGCAGGGCTCTTATGAAAAGCGGCAGGGAAGCCGGGTTCGACGTGCTGGTGCTGGCCGTGGGCGTGCGGGCAAATTCGGGCCTCGTAAAAGAGGCGGGAGGCAGCGTCAACCGCGGCATCATAGTGGACGAACGTTTGAAGACGTCCCTCGGTTCCGTGTACGCCGCGGGAGACTGCGCTGAAGGCTACGACGTGACGCTGGGGGCCAACAGGGTGCTGGCGCTGATGCCCAGCGCCTATCTGGAAGGCCGCACCGCAGGCATAAATATGGCAGGCGGCGACGCGGTCCTGGACAACGAATTTCCCATGAACTCCATCGGCTTCTTCGGCTTCCACATAATGACCGCCGGGACCTACGCGGGAGAAGTCGAAGAATTCAAAGACGGAGATTCCGTAGAGCGGTTCTACTTAAAAGACGGCTATTTGTCCGGCTTCATCATAATAGGCAGGGTGGAGCGCGCGGGAATATACACTTCGCTCATAAGAGACCGGGTACCTCTCGAAACGGTAAGACCGTTCATTGCCGGAGGACGGGCCACCAACGCGATGTTCTCTGAAGAGGTGCGTAGAAAAAAATTCGGAGGTGTAGTATAATATGAGAGTTGACGCGAAAGACCTTGGATTCAAGGAGATCAACGAGATCCTCCGTTCGGGAGAAAAAGAATATACGGTGACCGGGTGCATGGGGCAGAGGTTCATTGCCGCAGGCATGTCCGGCATAAAGCTGACGCTGGAGGGCACTCCGGGCAACGCGCTGGGAGCGTACCTCAACGGCGCGGAGATCACCGTGGAAGGCAGCGCCCAGGACGCGGCGGGAGACACCATGAACGAGGGCCTGATAGTCGTCCGGGGCAGCATCGGAGACGCGGCGGGCTACGCCATGAGAGGCGGCCGCATATTTGTACGGGACGATGCCGGATACCGGGCTGGGATCCATATGAAAGCGTATATGGACAAGGTCCCGCTGCTGGTGATAGGCGGCAGGGCAGGCAGCTTCTTAGGGGAGTACCAGGCCGGAGGAACCATCGTGGTGCTGGGCCTCACCGGAGGCCCGAGGCGCATCGTGGGCAATTTCCCCTGCACCGGCATGCACGGCGGCAAGATGATATTGCGCGTCCGGCCGGAAGAGATCGATTTTCCGGGCCAGGTAACGGCCAGGAGAGCGTCCGGAGAGGATCTGGAGGAGATAGCGGGATACGTGGACGGGTATTGCCGCTTCTTCGGAAAAGAAAAAGACGAGATAATGAACGCTGATTTCACGGTGGTGACGCCGGACAGCGCGAATCCCTACAAACGCCTGTACGTGGCGAATTGACGTCGAACGCAGCGAAAAGCGCGGGAGCGTTGCCGCGGGGCAGATCCGGGAGGTATATCATGAATTATTCTAAAGACGAAGTCATTCAGTACTGTATGGAGGAAGACGTGAAGTTCATCCGTCTGGCGTTCTGCGACGTTTTCGGAAAGCAGAAGAACATTTCCATAATGCCCGGAGAGCTGGAACGCGCCTTCGGTTACGGCATAGCCATCGACGCCTCGGCCATCGAAGGATTCGGGGACGAAGCCCATTCGGACCTGCTGCTCCATCCGGAGCCCGAGACGCTTTGCACGCTACCCTGGAGGCCCGAGCACGGAAGAGTCGTCAGGATGATGTGCTGCATAACCTACCCGGATGGAAGGCCCTTCGAATGCGATTCCAGGACCGTCCTTAAGAACGCGGTGGAGTACGCAAAAAGCAGAGGCTTCGAATTCAATTTCGGCTCCGAACAGGAATTCTATCTGTTCGAGCTGGACGACAAGGGCAGCCGCACTATGACGCCCTACGACAACGCCGGTTATATGGACATCGCGCCGGAGGACAGGGGCGAAAACATCAGGCGCGAGATCTGCCTCACGCTGGAGCAGATGGGCATTTATCCCGAAAGCTCCCACCACGAAGAAGGGCCCGGCCAGAACGAGATCGACTTCAGATATTCGGACGCCCTGAGCGCCGCGGACAACGCCCAGACATTCAAGACCGTCGTCCGTACGGTGGCGCGCAGGAACGGCCTGTACGCCGATTTCTCTCCCAAACCCATAAAGAACGCCCCGGGCAACGGCTTCCACATCAACGTTTCTCTGCGCCCCGACAACGACGCGGACGTTGGATATATGACCGCCGGCATCCTGGAGCACATAAACGAAATGACCGTCTTCCTGAACCCCGCGGCGGAATCCTATTTCCGCCTGGGCAATATGAAGGCCCCGGGATACGTTTCATGGTCCCACGCCAACCGCTCCGGGCTGATCCGCATACCTGCCTCCGACGGCGAGTACAGGCGGATAGAGCTCCGTTCTCCGGACCCCGCCGCGAACCCCTACCTGGCATACGCCCTCATAATCTATGCCGGACTTGACGGGATCGACAAAAAAGCGTTGCTTCCCGGTCCTTCCGGACTGAATATGTTCTCCGCTACGGAAGAAGAACTGGCGGATTACAGGAAGCTCCCCAGGGACATACACGAAGCCAGGGCCGCCGCCGTTTCGGGCAGCCTGGCGAAAGAACGCATTCCGGGCGCCATATTCGATCTTTACTGCGCTTCTGGAAAGCACAGGCTGTAAAACGGTCTTGCCGTAAGCACAGGCGGGAAGGAGGGAAGCGGTTTGAGTCTCAGAGAACGTGTTTACAGCGTGCTCCTGGTCAGCGCGTCGGACAGTCTTAACAAAAGCCTGGCCGGATTGCTTCCCGTATCCGTTTACAGCCCCGTCACTACGGTCAACAGCGTCAGCGCTGCTAAAAGGCTGACGGCGGAAAGGACTTTCGATTTCATACTGGTCAATTCTCCGCTCCCGGACGAGGACGGGATGCGGTTCTGCGTTGACGCCGCTTTCAGAGGGAGCAGCATCGTGACGATAATGGTGCGCACGGAGCTGTATCCCGACTTTTTCGACCGGGCCTCCGGATCCGGTATTTTTGTCGTGCCCAAACCGCTTACGAAAGGGACCGTGACACTTGCTCTGGACTGGATGGTCAGCGCCCGGGAGAGGCTCAGGCTGACGGAGAAAAAGGTGCTGTCGGTGGAGGAGAAGATGGACGAGATAAGGCTGGTGAACAGGGCCAAGTGGCTGCTGATCAGCGAACTCCACATGTCCGAACCGGAGGCGCACAGATATATCGAGAAGCAGGCAATGGACCTTTGCGTAAGGCGACGGAACGTGGCGGAAGAGATCATAAAGACTTACGGATGACGGGCAGCTATCGGCATCGACAACTCGTTGCAATCCATGCCCGAACGTGATATATTATTTTTAACGGCAGGCGTTGATGACGGTCGGTTGGACGCCTTAAAACAAGCTGATAATTAAAATTGCTTTTTGATTCTTAAGGAAGTGATTTATTTATGAAAAATAGGTTCGCTTTTTTGTTGATGATTTTGGCGCTTTTGCTGGTTTTCTCTCAAGGTTGTTCGCGGAACGAGAGCGTCCTGGTGGTTGTGCCTCATACGGGATCAGGCGCAGGATTTGACTGTTTCAAGGGGCTTCCCGATTCTGCTCCCAAAGCTTACAAATACAGCGAGAAGAAGGAAAAAGGCGCTCCCGGTACGATCGTCGTAGACTTTTACGGATTTGAAAAAGCGGAATTGCCATATAAAAATACTGTATTTACGGCCAACGGAGACAAATACAGAAAATACGAGCTGGACAACGACGATATGTGCTTCAGCTACTACGTTGACGGGGAAGGCAACGTTGCGCTTTGTTCTGTAATATACGGCAGGGCTACAGTGAGCGAAGCGGACAGGATCTCTGAAGAAAAAGCCGCGGAACTGGCAGAGGATTATTTTAAAACAGTTGAAACGGATGCCGAATACTATTCGCGGAAGGAAACGCTGACTTATACGGCCGGCGTTCCCGGCTTTTGGGTCTTCGCTTTCGAGCGCGAAGCAGACGGAGTTACGGTCGGCAGGATACTGATCACTGTAAGAGCCAACGGACAAGTGACCGGTTATGAGAATTACTCTCGCAGGGCAATCGCATATTACGCTGCCAATTCCTCGCTCGATTACAAGCGGGCAATAGATATTTCCGATGATGAGATCAGAAGCAGGATAGAAGCGGGAGGAGAAGAACTGTCTTTCAAAAGGCAGGATACCTACTTAGAGGCGAGCAAAAACGGGAAAGCATACGTGGTTAGCAAATATTCGGTGTCCAAGGCAGAAACGACTGTCAACCCTTACACCGGCGAGGAAGAGACCGGGATCGATGAGATAACGGTGTACGTATACGTGCCGGACACGGTCCTGCGTTAAGCGGCCCGGCTTTATTATTTCAGTTTTATCGCAGTTAAACCCTCTCCCCGGACGGCGCTTCGTACTTGACATTGACGCTCCCGGAGTGTATAAAAACAGTTGACCGCGGTCCTTGTGACGGGACCGGCGGCGGACGTGTTTATGCCTTCGAGGCAGCTTCGACCGGGGGGCGGTTCTGTGAAGAAAATTTCTGATTATTTCGGGTGTATGGTCTTCAACGACGCGGTTATGCGCGAAAGATTGACCCCCGACGTTTACGAGAAGCTGAAAAAGACCATAGACGAAGGCGCGAAGCTGGATCCCACCGTGGCCAGCGCAGTCGCCGAAGCTATGAAAGAATGGGCCATCGATATGGGAGCCACCCATTTCACCCACTGGTTCCAGCCTCTTACCGGCATCACGGCCGAAAAACACGACAGTTTTATCTCTCCCGCTCCCGGCGGCAGAGTCATTATGGAATTTTCGGGCAAGGAACTGATCAAAGGTGAGCCCGACGCGTCGTCATTTCCCTCCGGCGGTCTCAGAGCCACTTTCGAGGCCCGCGGCTACACCGCATGGGATCCCACTTCTTACGCTTTCATCAAGGACAATACTCTCTGCATCCCTACCGCGTTCTGCTCTTTCGGCGGCGAGGCGCTCGACAAGAAAACTCCGCTGCTCCGTTCCATGAACGCGCTCAGCCATCAGGCTCTCAGGATACTGAAGCTATTCGGCAATACGTCCACCAAATACGTCTATTCGTCTTCCGGCGCCGAGCAGGAATACTTCCTCGTCGACCGCCGCCTGTACAGCCGCCGCCCGGATCTGAAATTCACGGGACGCACGCTGTTCGGCACAAAAGCGCCTAAAGGGCAGGAACTGAACGACCACTACTTCGGGGCGATAAAGCCGAGAGTTGCCGCGTATATGGCGGATCTGGACGAAGAACTTTGGAAGCTGGGAGTGCTGGCGAAAACGGAGCACAACGAAGTTGCCCCCGGGCAGCACGAGCTGGCTCCCGTGTACACTACCACCAATATTGCCACGGACCACAACCAGCTGACGATGGAAGTCATGCAGAACGTTGCCCTGCGCCACGATCTGGTATGTCTGCTTCACGAAAAGCCCTTCGAAGGCGTCAACGGCTCCGGCAAGCACAACAACTGGTCCCTTGACACGGACGACGGCATACACCTTTTAAAACCCGGCGCCTCGCCTCACGAGAACGCCCAGTTCCTGCTGTTCCTCTGCGCCATCATACAGGCAGTGGACGATTATCAGGACCTTTTGAGAGTCTCTGTTGCCACCGCCGGAAACGACCACCGTCTCGGATCCCACGAAGCGCCTCCCGCCATCGTATCCGTGTTCCTCGGCAACGAACTGACCGAGATACTCGAATCCATCGAAAACGACTCTCCGTACAGCGCTGCCGGCCGCAAGGAAATGGCATTCGGCGTGCCCGTGCTGCCCGCGTTTTTCAGCGACAATACCGACCGCAACCGCACGTCTCCCTTCGCTTTCACCGGCAATAAATTCGAGTTCCGCATGCTGGGCTCCTCCAATTCCATCGCCTGTGCGAACATCATGCTGAACGCCGCCGTGGCCGAATCGCTCCGTCAATACGCAGATATACTCGAGACCGCGCCCGACTTCAAAGCCGCTCTCTACGGCCTGCTTAAAAACGTCATAAAAGAGCACAAGCGCATCATATTCAACGGTGACGGGTATTCCGCAGTCTGGGAGGAAGAAGCAAAACGCCGTGGGCTTGCAAACCTTAGAACGACCGTCGATGCGCTGCCGGCATTTTTGCTCGAGAAGAACATCAAGCTGTTCACGAGCCACAATATCTATACGGAAACCGAGATGAGAAGCCGCTATGCGATACTTCTCGATACGTATAATAAGATAATCAATATAGAAGCCCATACGATGACGGAGATGGCAAGAAAAGAGATCCTTCCTGCAGTCAGCCGCTATGTGGGGCAGCTTACGGATACACTCAATTCAAAGATCAAGGCAGCTGAGAGGCTTGGGATATCAGTATCCCACAACATGGAGGAAGAGACTGCCTCCGTTCTTTCCGAGCTTTGCGACAAGGCAGTATCAGAAGTTGTCCGCCTTGAGACACTGATCGCCAAGACAGACTACAAGGACGACTTGGCGCGTGGCGAGTATTACAGGGATTCCGTTATCCCGGCGA
>JAEFAM010000078.1 GCA_016287565.1 Clostridia bacterium | reverse complement strand
CCTGCGGTGAGGCTTAAAATGGTGGAACTTCAGAGAAAGATCTCTGAAGGCGCAAACGTGGTCATGGACGGAAGAGACATAGGTTCCTACGTGCTTCCCAACGCCACCGTGAAAGTGTTCGTTACCGCCTCGCCTCTGGCAAGGGCCAAGCGCCGCTACAAGGAGCTGGTGGATAAAGGGGACACTTCCCACACCTTCGAGCAGGTTTATTCCGATATGATCGAGCGGGACAGGAACGATTCCGAAAGGTCCTTCGCGCCTCTCACCAGGGCCGAGAATGCCGCGCTGGTCGACACCACCGATCTGAACCTGGAAGAGTCCATCAACGCGGTAAAATCCATCGTATTGTCACGTATAAACGTATGATCTGATATTCCGGCGCAGCGCCCGTTGCCAGCGGGCAGTGCGCTTTTTTATTTGTGAGGACCGCCTATGTTGTTTTTACGTTTTTTGTGCAGAATAATATTCAAGATATTCGTTCCCGTAACCGTGCTGAACAAGGACAGGATGCCGGCAGAAGGCGCCTGCCTCGTCGCTCCCAATCACGAGACGATGATGGATATGTTTATGATCGGGTACAAGATCAAACGTAAGATCAAATGGATGGCCAAGCAGGAACTGTTCAAGTTCAAACCCTTCGGCTGGCTGCTGAAAAAATGCGGCGCCTATCCGGTGAAGCGGGACAACAACGACGTGGGCGGCGCGGCCCATACCATAAGCCTTCTGGAGAGCGGAGAAGCCGTGGGCATTTTCCCTCACGGCACCAGGTCCAAAGGCAGGGGACTGTCGCTCCCCGTAAAACCCGGCTTCCTCAGGCTGGCCCTTGATACAGGCGTGAAAGTGGTGCCGGTAGCGATCTGGGGCAAGATCCGGCTCTTTGGAAAAGTTTACGTCAAATTCGGCGAACCGGTCGATCCGGTAGAGCTGGTGGGAGCGGAAAACGTGTCCGACAAGGACGCCATAAAGCAGGCGGCCGAGCAGTATATGATAGACCTTTACGCGATGATGGAGGTAACGGATGAAGATCGAAAAGGCTGAGACCGCGGGATTCTGTTTCGGAGTCGACCACGGCGTAAAGCTGGCCTTCGAGGCGCTCCGGAAGGCGGAAGCCGACGGGAGCGCCGTAGTTTCTTACGGCGATCTTATCCACAACAAAGCGGTCATCGAAAGGCTCCGGGAAAAGGGGCTCACCGTCGTTGACGACGTGGAAGCCCTCGAGAAGTTTATGAGCTCCGTGGAAGGCGGCAGGGAAGTCAGCGTGATCATCCGCGCCCACGGCGTAGGCAGGGACGTATACCGGAAGCTTGAAGCGTGCGGGTGCAGGGTCATTGACGCCACCTGTCCCTTCGTGGAAAAGATCCACCGACTGGCATCCGGCCGCTCTTCGGAGGGAAACCACGTTGTCATTGTCGGAAATCCCGTTCATCCCGAGGTCGCGGGCATCCGCGGATGGTGCGAAGGGGAGCCCTTCGTATCGGACGATACGGAGGTTTTGTTCGACCATATTTCTTCGTTTCTGGCAGAAAATCCGGAAATTCCCGTGACCGTCCTGGAACAAACTACGTTTTCGAAGACAAAATTTGAAAAATTCGCCGAAAAAGTTAAAAAAGTCTTTGACAATGTTGAAATTTTTGATACAATATGCAGTGCGACTTCCGGGAGGCAGCGAGAAACAGCCGATATCGCGGCACGCTCCGAGCTTATGGTCATTGTAGGAGACAGAGGCAGTTCGAACACCGAAAAGCTCTACAATATCTGCCGGGAACTGTGCCGGGACGCCGTCTGGGTGGAAAATTCCGCCGAGCTGCCGAAAGAGAAGCTGCGAAACATTTCTTTTGTTGGGGTGACAGCCGGAGCATCGACGCCCGACTGGATCATCGAGGAGGTTATTAGTAACATGAGTGAAATCGAAAAAGTCGAAGGTGCGACTCTCGAAGCCGCACAGGCCGTTGACGCAGTGGTTAACGAAGCAACAGCCGCTGCAGAGGAGATCGTAACAGAGACCAAAGCGACCGTCGAGGCCGCTAAGGAAGAAGTTGCGGAGAAAGTTGAAGAAGTCAAGGAAGCTGCCGAAACCGTTAAAGAAGAAGCAGTTTCCGAAGCCGAGGAAGTCAAGGAAACGGTGGAAGAGGCCGTTGCCGAAGTTAAAGAGGAAGCCGCCGAAGCCGTCGAGAAGGCTGCGGAGACCGTCGAGGACGCGGATCAGGACGAGAGCTTTGCTTCTCTTCTTGAAGATTCCCTCAGCGCCGTGAAGAACGGCGACGTGGTCACCGGACGCATCAACAAGATCGACGACAAGGGCGTTTACGTGGACTTCGGATTCAAGTACGAGGGCTTTATCGCCATCGACGAATTCGCTCCCGTTCCCGGACACGAAGTGCCCGAGCTCAAGATCGGCGACGAAGTCATGGCACAGGTCGTTAAGGTTAACGACAAGGATTGCGAGACCATCCTTTCCAAGAGACGCCTTGACAACAAGAAGAACATGGAACTCCTTGAGGAGTCCTTCGCCAACAAGACTCCCGTGACCGTTAAAGTCACTGAAGCCGTTAAGGGCGGAGTGGTCGCTTTCCTCGGTTCCATCCGTATCTTCATTCCCGCTTCCCAGCTCTCCGAGCGTTTCGTAAGCGATATCAACCAGTTCGTGGGCAAGAGCATCGAAGTGGTCATCATCGCCTTCGAAAAAGGCCCCAAGGGCCGCAACAAGATCCTCGGTTCCAGGAAACAGCTCCTGGTCGCCGAGAGAGCAAAACTCGACGAGACGTTCTGGTCCGATATGTACGTGGGCAAAGTCTGCACCGGTAAGGTCAAGAGCCTGACTCCTTTCGGAGCCTTTGTTGACCTGGGCGGATACGACGGACTTATCCACCTGACCGAGCTCTCCTGGGAGAAGATCCATCATCCGTCTGAAGTCGTCAGCGTAGGACAGGAAGTGGAAGTCAGAGTCCTCGAGTGCGATCCCGAGAAGAAGCGCATTTCTCTCGGATACAGAAAAGCCGAGGACGATCCCTGGGCGGATGCGGAAGACCTGTATCAGGTCGGCGATATCCTGGAAGTCACCGTCGTGCGCTTTGTCAGCTTCGGCGTGTTCGTGAACATCGCCACCGGCGTTGACGGACTGGTACACATTTCCCAGATCTCCAATCAGCGCATCACAAAGGCTGAGGATTGCCTGAAGATCGGCCAGAAAGTCATGGCCAAGATCATCGAGACCAACATTCCGGAGAAGAAGATCAACCTTTCCATCCGCGAAGTACAGGCCTACGATCCCGAGCCGAAGCCCGAGGAACTTGACGAAGACGGAAATCCCATCGTCCGCGAGAAGAAAGAGCGCAGACGCAAGGATAAAGGCCCCAAGGGCGAGAGAAGGCCCAGAAAAGACGAGGACGAGATCCACGGCGATACCGTTCCCGCTTCCATGGGAACTTCCATCGGCGACATTCTCGCTTCCAAACTCGGCGGCAGTGTGGCTGACGTTCTCAACGCCAACACGGACAATGCCGAGGCCGAAGCCGAGGAGAAGACCGAATAATGTATTATCTGCCATAACCCCGGGCGGTTGCTTGTCCGGAGGCGCGGCGGAAGTACAATGCAATTTATATGTTGAAAAAAAGGTAAACTGAATTTCACTTATGTTTTTGCAATAAAAGGACCCGGGTGGTCGAAAAGCCCGGGTTCTTTTTTTACGCAATGTTTGGTATAATAGAGAAAAACAACGCGGAACGGGGTGGTTTTTACGGACAATAAAAAGTGGTTCAGGGAAGCTAAGTTCGGAATGATGGTACACTGGGGCCTTTATTCGCTGCTTGGCGGCGAATGGAAGGGCCAGAGGATGGCGGAGATCGGCGAATGGGCCCAGGAGTTTTTCCGCATTCCCGGAGAAGAATACAGGAAATTGACGGCGGCCTTTAACCCGGTCTATTTTGACGCGGAAGAGTGGGTCTGCCTGGCCAAACGGGCCGGAATGAAATATATCGTATTCACTTCCAAGCATCACGACGGGTTTGCCATGTATCATTCGAAAGCCTGTGATTATAACGTGTACGACGCTACGCCTTTTAAGAGGGACCCGGTGGCGGAACTGGCGGACGCCTGCCGCAGACACGGGCTGAAGCTGGGGCTGTATTATTCCCAGGATCTCGACTGGGCGCATCCCCACGGCGGCGGCTACACTCTCGGCAAGGTCTGGTGCGGCGACAGGGCATATCTCACCAACAACTGGGATTATCCCGACGACGGCGCCAAGGACTACTCCATCTGCTTCAGAGAGAAGATCGTTCCGCAGGTAAAAGAGATATTGACGGGCTACGGAGACCTGTGCCTTATATGGTTCGACGTGCCGGTGACCCTGAGCCCGGATCAGACCGACGAACTTTACCGGATGGTCAAGTTCTACCAGCCCGACTGCCTGGTCAATTCACGCATCGGCAACGGCTACGGCGACTATGAATCCGCCGACGACAACCAGATCCCGGACAACGACGCCGGTGAGAAGCTCCGCGAGTCTCCCTGCACCATCAACGACACCTGGGGCTACAAATCCTTCGACAACAACTGGAAGACCGCGGACCAGATCCTGGCACTCAAAAACAGGCTCAACTCCAAAAACATCAACTACCTGTTGAACGTGGGGCCGGACGCGCTCGGACGGATCCCGGGACCCAGCGCCGCGGTGCTGGAAGAAGTGGGCAGAAGGCTGCAGGTATAACGCCGGGCATAACTCCGGAAAATTGTCCTTGACAAGCACGTACGCAGCGTGTAGAATGACACTCGCCGCCCGGAAAAGGCGGCGATACGGTGGTTGTAGCTCAGTTGGTTAGAGTACCAGGTTGTGGCCCTGGGGGTCATGGGTTCGAGTCCCATTAATCACCTCTTTTTTGTTGACCGCCTCGTCAGAGGCGGTTTAGTTTTTCCGCAAAAAGGGCAGTTCCTGTGCCGCAGGAGGCCGCCGGGACCGGGAGGGGATATCAGATATGCCTGAACATACCATCGATACGTCTGAGATGCCGTCAGAAGGCCCGAAAACGGCCCTTAAAGCCTCTGACAGGGAAAAAACGGTAATACGTACCTCTTTCATCGGGATCGCCGCCAACGTCTTTCTGGCGGCCTTTAAATTGATCATAGGATTTTTGTCCTCCTCCGTAGCGGTGGTCATGGACGCGGTCAACAACATCTCCGACGTATTGTCCTCCGTCGTTACCATCATAGGCACCAAGCTTGCCAACAAAAGAGCGGATCGCAAGCACCCCATGGGACACGGCAGGATCGAATACCTGAGCACGCTGATCATTGCCGCGCTGGTCCTGTACGCAGGCATCACCGCCCTCATAGAATCGATCAAGAAGATAATCGATCCCGTCACTCCCGACTATTCCGTCGTCTCCATCGTGATCATCGCCGTGGCCGTGGCGGTAAAGGTTCTGCTGGGGCTCTACGTAGGGAAGAAGGGCAAAGACGTGGATTCGGACCTGCTCCGTGCTTCGGGCAAGGACGCTCTTTTCGACGCCATCCTCTCCGCTTCCGTGCTGGCCTCCGTGCTGATATTCGTCCTGTCCGGCGTGTCGCTCGAGAGCTACGTTGGCGTGCTGATCGGCCTGTTCATCATAAGATCCGGCATCGAGATACTCCGCAACACTCTCAGCAAGATACTGGGCGAGCGGCCCGATCCCGAACTCACGTCTAAGATCAAATCCCTTATCGGATCGATCCCCGGCGTCAGAGGCGCATACGACCTGGTCATGAACAGCTACGGCCCCGAAAAGATCATCGCTTCGGTCAATATCGAGGTCCCCGAGAATATGAGCGCCGCCGACATCGACGCCATATCCCGCCAGGCCCAGGCGCTGGTGATCAAAGAGACCGGCGTCATTCTGGCGACCGTGGGAGTCTATTCTTTCAACGTGGAAGAATACGAGACGGGGACAATATACAATTCCATCCGGGAGACGGTGCTGAGCCACGACTGGGCCCTGGAGATCCACGGGCTGTACGTGGACAACGACGCCAAACTCATCCGGTTCGACGTGGTGATCAGCTTCGACGTGAAGGCCGAAGACGCCCTTGCCGAACTCTACAAAGAGATGGATGAACTGCACCCCGATTACGATTTTTACATCGTTGCCGATGCGGATATTTCGGACTGACGCCCCGCGGCTGCTGAAGTTCTTTTGTAAACGCAGCAAATGATGTTCTTGGCGTCTTTTTAGAAATGATGTTTTTGGTGTCCTGTTACAATGATGTTGCTCACTGCGTTCGCAATGAAGTGTGCTCCGCACATGAGTGGAACATTTTAATTATAAAAAAACGACTGAAGCAAAAGTGTCAATGTCTCAGTCGTTTTTTGTGTTAATGATTAATTATCTTCCTTAATGCGCGTAGCGCGCATCATGTTCCGGTCACGGAACTCATCGTTCGCTTCAGCCGATCACTTCGGACCAGTATACCTGGCCGTAGATATCTGTGAACTTGTAGACTGCGTTGGCCCTTCTGGCCTCGGGCAGCGTCTTGTCGCTGACTTCGAGCTTGCCGTCGTAGACCATCTCGTCGCCGAACTTGTAAGTGTCGCTGTATTGTCCGCCGTATGTGTAATAGTCGCAGAGGAAGTCGATCTTGTCCCCGATATTGAGGCCGACGGTCTCGAAGTCCGCGTCCTTGCCGACTACTGGAGTGGAGGAAGTGTCGGTGATATATCTGACGCCGTCCACCTTGCCCTTGCCGTTCACGAATGTGATGAGGAGCTCGGCACGGTCGCCGTTGACCAGCACGGGAACACGTCCGGTGTCGATATCCTTGCCGCCCTCGGTGTAGGAACTGATGTAGTAGTAGGGAACGATCTGGCCGTTGATCGCCAGCCACATTCCGTCGTACTCGCCCAGCAGATATCCTTCATCTTCGTATTCATCTTTTTCGGTGAATTTAAAAATGTTGTCCAGGCCGAGGTCGATATAACCTTCGCCGTCGTCGTAGTAAACGCTGAGTTCAAGTTTGGACACCAGTTTCCACTGATCGTCTGTAAGGCCAATTACCTTGGTATCGTAATATTCAAGCCAGACCAGCTTGGAGGCGTCGAAGAGGTTGCCCTCGAGGATGGAAGCGGCTTTGTTCACGTCAAGTTCGGAGAGGTAGTCTTTCTTGCCGTCGAGTTCCGGCATCGATCTGTCCGAGCCGCCCAGGAAACCGGAGAGCAGGGAGGAGATCATATCGGAAGAGGCGGAGGAGTTGGAGGAGGAAGAAGAGTCGCTTCCGGTGAGGCTGCCCAGCAGAGAACCGACGGAGAAGGAAGAACCGCCGGAAGCCGCCTGGCCCGCCGTCTGCATGCTGGCAAACTGCTTTATGCATTTGGTGTATTCGCTGTCAACGCCCACCGCGCTGAGTGATTTGACGGCCGTGTCAACGTTGCTCAGCTTGCTGTAGGGGAAGTAGATGGACAATCCGTAGGAGTTGTTCATCGATGCGGATACGCGGTTGTATTTGACCGCGTTCAGCACTGCCTCGCTGAGCGCCTTGGCTTCGCCGGTGCCGAGATTGTCCGCAAAATGCACCAGGTCGATCTGGTCGATCTTGCTGCTGGAATATTCTCTCGTGCTGCTTCTGGCCTCGGAAACGCTGGAGAAGCTGTCGGAATTGATGAGATTCGTGGTAGCTTTAGCGAAAGTCTTCAGCGCGGAAGGAAGCGTGTTGGACAGCTCCGCCAGGTCTACGAGAGAAAGGGTCGTCTTGGCGCTCTGGTAGCGGGAGGCGCAATAATCAGTATAATCGTCGATTATCTGCTTGCCCAGGTCAAGCGTGCTCATCGAAGTGTTGGAAGCGAACTTCGTGAGCCAGTTGGTATAGTACCAGCCGGCGCCCGGCTCGGTCTCTTCGGAAGCGATCAGATAGTCAGCGTAGGAGGAGAGCATCAGAGCGTTCTCGGCGGTGGCCATCAGGCAGGTGTCGAAGCCGATGAAGTCGAACTTGACGTCCGCATTCTTAAGCGCCGTATCGATCCTGGAGAGAGTCATGCTGCCGCTGCTGGTAAAGCGCTGGTCGTAGCCGTAGCCGCTGAGGGAACCGCCGCCGTGATCCCAAAGGATCAGCTCGTATCTGTTGGCGGAATAATTCTTCACGCAGTACTTGATGAACTCGGTAAGCGTGGCGGATTCCGTCATGGATTTGTTGCTGAAGCTGCTTTCGAGAGTCACCAGGCTGCCTCCGGAGATCTTGTGGATCTGGTTGGCTTTGTTGCTGATGCTGCTGGTCTTCCAGCCTGTGCAGCCGCCGGTGAATATGATCACGTCGATATTGCTCGAAAGCGACGCCTTCTTCATCTCGTCGATGTCGGAGGAAGCCATGCCGCTCTTGGACTCGAGGTCGGTGCCGCACATATATACCATAATGGTGACTTTGTCTTTGTTGCCGCCCTTGATGGTTGTATATTTGGCCCTGGAGCCGGAAGCTACCGCCGTTTTGGGATTGCCGCCGGTGTTGGCCGTCC
>JAEFAM010000077.1 GCA_016287565.1 Clostridia bacterium | reverse complement strand
GGTCAGGAACGCCACGATCATACTTCCGACCGTTCTTTTTTCGCGCACAGGAAGTTCGTTTTCAGCCATTGCAGATCACCGTTTTCCTTCCACCAGGCGGCCGTCGTGCATACGGTAAACAACGTCCATTTTATCGATAACGTCCACGTCGTGGGTAACAATAATAACACAATAATCTCTCTCCACCGCCAGGCGCCTTAACAGGTCTATGATCTTCTCGCTGTTCTCCGCGTCCAGGTTGCCCGTGGGTTCGTCCGCCAGCAGCAGGTGGGTCTCGCAGGCCAGGGCCCGGGCAATGGCCACTCTCTGCTGTTCGCCGCCGGAGAGCGTTGCCGGAAATCTGTAGAACGCCGACGAGGGGATGTCAACGTCTGCCAGGTACTGTTCGGCCTTTTCCTGTGCTTCTTTCTTCTTCAGCCCCCTAAGTTCCATGGGGTACATCACGTTTTCCACGGAAGTGAGCAGAGGCAGCAGCCGGAAGCTCTGGTATATCACCGCCACCTTGTCCCGGCGGTACTCCTGGAGCTTCATCTCCGAAGTGGGAACGCCTTCGTGCAGCACCACGCCTTCCTGAGGCAGCGTGATACCGGCCATAAGCGACAGGACCGTGCTCTTGCCGCTGCCGGACTTGCCCACTATGCCGTACACCTTGCCCCGCTCGAAACCGCAGTTGACGCCCTTCAGAACGTCGACCCTGTTCCATCTCGTGTTGTAGCTGAATACCACGTCTTTTAGTTCAAGGATCATTTCTTCACACTCCCCGCGGCCCGGTGCGGCCGCCAGCGCTTACTCCTTCTCGCTCAATACTTCCAGCAGGTTGGCCCTGCTCATCCTGAACACCGATACCACCGTGCCCAGGGCAAATCCCGCTATAAACGCCAACGCCAGCCATACAAGCTCCGCCGCTCCGAACACGAGCAGCCATACACCTGCTCCTATGCACGCTCCGATCAGCGCGGGCAATATCTGCTCCACCGCGAATATGGCGAACACCCGGCCTCCCGTCTCGCCGATGGACCTGAGCGTGGCGATCTCTACTCTCCTGCGGAACGTCAACAGATACGCCGCTGCGAAGCCGGTGATCAGCACCAGCGCGGAGATCGCGGGCAGCACTTTCTCCAGATAGCCTATGTTCCGCTCCAGCTTTTCCAGGGAGCCCAGGTACTCTTCGTCCTCCATTATGGGATACAGGCGGTAGAAGGACGCGGCGTGCACACGGCTGTAGCCGCTTTCCCGCAGCCATCTCTTGGCCTCCGCAATATCCGAGGTGTTCGTCAGCAGGAAGCTTCCGCAGGAAAAACTGGTCCTGGCCTTTATGACGCCGGCGCTCTTGATGCTGCCGGGCACGGGCTCGGAAATGACCCTGTGGCAGTTGTCGCGCCTCGTATATACGAAGCTGTTGGTGCTGACGCTGCGGAAGACGCCTATTATCTTGTACGTTTCGGTCACCAGGTCTTCGCTGACCAGCATCTCCACGCTGTCGCCCAGTTCCGCTCCGTACTTCTCCAGGAAGCTGTCCGGCACCACCGCGCAGAATTCTCTCAGGTCTTTCGTGAACATGTAAAAGTTCGAACCTGCGTAGCGGACGCCTTCGAAAGACTCTCTTTCTTCGGAAAAATACGTTTCGTCGTATCCATCGAGCCACTGTATCTCCGCGTCGGTCCTGCCCGCGAACTCGGGGGCGGCGTTGATCTTGTCCGTGTAGAAGATCTTGGGGCCGTTGAGGAAGTTGGTCAGGAAATTTTCGAAGGAGAAACTGCCCTGGGACGGAAGTTCCAGGAGGCCGGTCTCCGTCTGCTGCTCCGAGTCCGGGGCCTCGCCGCCGTCGGCCGCTTTAACGACCTTGTTGACGGCGTAATTGTCACACAGTGAAAAGTGGAAATCGGTGAAATACTCGCTGTCCACGATATTGCCCACCATATTTTCGGTCAATACCAGGTCGTAGCGTTTTTTGCCGCCGTAATCGGTGAAATAGCATGTTATCACGGTATTTTCGTTAAGTTCTTTCAGCTGGCGGCGGTACGAGGTCAACGCGGTGGCCGGTACCAGCACGAACACTGTCATAAGTATTCCGGCCAGGAGCACGGCAACGCTGCGCACTCCTCCGCGCAGGAGCGACAATACGATATATTTCCGCCCGGCTCCGGAGAATGGCAGCGGTTTGGCGGTATGAGGTTTTTTAGCGGCCTTGTCCGCTTTTTCGGCTTTCGCTTTTTCCGCAGCGGCCTTTTTGATCTCTTTCGGCCTGGCGCCTACCGCCCCGAGGGCGCTTTCTAAGAAGATATAGCATACCGCGAGCCCCGCCGCGATCAGGCACACCGAGCAGACGATCTGGGGCCACAGGGGCATCGACACCGAGGGGTCAAGAGCCTTGATCACTCCCAGGCTGGCACTGCTGTAGCTCATCAATTCTGTCTGGCTCTGGGCCACCGCCCGGCCTATAAGGTCGCTGAGGAAGCCGGAAAACGCTCCAGCAAGGATGCTGCCGGCTATGGCGGAAGGCACCAGCACCAGGGCGGCCGCGGCGGATACGTACAGCCCGATCCGGACCTTGTCGGTGCCCATCAGATACATCGTCACCAGCGTGTCGGACTGGCGACCCACGAAAACATAGGCGAAGAGGACGATCATTGCCGCGCTGGCGATGACCGCCGCTGTCATAACGCCTGCGGCATTGTCACGGAGCTTGGATATAGCCTTCGTGACCACGCCGTAGCCCTGATCGTATACGGCCGTTTCCACGTCTTTCGGAAGCAGTTCGCGTAATTTCGCAAGCTGTTTTTCGCCGATGCCGTTTTTCAGCAGAAGCGTTCCCAGGGTATAGCCGCAAAAGCCTTCGTGAGTATCGGGCAGCCCGCCGTTTCCGCCGCTTTCACCGCTTTCCGCGCTTACGCCCCCGGGAACGAGCCCGGACAGATAAATGAGCGGTATCTCATCGGCGGTGGTGGTGATTATGCCGGACAGCGTGCATTTGAGTTCCGTATAGGAGCCGTTGGAGAAGCCGGCGTCGGCGCCTGGCCAGTAGGAATTGGCGATAGAAGAAAAGCCCAGTTGCGTCAGGTCCAGCGTAAATTCGTCTCCCGGCTCCAGCCCCATCCTGACCGCGATCAGGTCGGGAAGCAGGCACTCCACCGTATCAGCGGCGGGGCGGATCTCGGTCTCTGTGCCGTGCGCTCCGTAGATATACCCGTCTCTCAAGGAGTATTCTTTTTCCACGAAAGGCTCCAGCACGGCGGGATCGTCGGTTATCCTGGCGTACCATGAATGGTTGATCAGGTCGTACGCCTCGGCGGCGTCTAAAAACTGCTGATAGCGCGGATCTCCGTTCTGGAGCGCCTTGTCCTCCGTTACGTCGAGTATGCAGTCACTTTGCCCGATGCCTGCCTCAGAAGCTTTCAGATTCAGTACCGAGCCCACGTATACCGTTATGACGCCGGCGGAATTGCCGTTGGTAAAACCGGTTATCAGATAAGTATGGCCGTCTTCCAGTTCCGTCAGTTCCGCGCCTTCTTCCGCCCCGGAATATACGAGATGGATCGTTGACGCCTCGTAAACCACGGTGGCGTATAAGGCCGTTTCGACTTTGGCAAGGTCTCCTCCCCCGATGAGTTTGCGGACGGTCAATACCACCGCGTTTTTGCACGTGGAATCGGATGACATGGTCCTGTTCAGCCTGGGAACGGAAACGATGGCCGTATCGCTCCTGTCAACGGCAATGACGCCGTCAAGTTTCTGCAGCGCCTCGAAATCGATCTGGGACCTCAGCGCCGCGGCGGCAGGGTCGCTGACGGTCTTGTCCGGGAATCGGCCTCCCCTGTATTCCAGGGATGCGATGGTCAGGTATGATCTGCCGCACTCGTCAATGAGCGCGCTGCACATGCCCACCAGCGCCGTGCCCAGGGTCAAAGCCGTGGAGAGCGACATTATCAGCAGGAAAAACAATATGCTTTTGAGCGGCGTGCGAAGCACCGACTTGAGACTGTTTCTGATTATCATAAAGCGTCAGGCCAAAGCCCTGATTGTCCTTAGAAGTTCTTAGATGTCCTTATAGGTCCCTGGCGGTACTTAAAAATCTTTTTTCCACGTGTCCGCGGCGGTGGCGTAAAGGTTCGCGCCCAGGGAATCGATGACAACGATCACGGGCAGTTCTTCTACGTACAGTTTGCGGATGGCTTCCGTGCCCAGATCGTCGTATGCCACCACTTCCGCCTTCTTGATGCATTTGGAAAGCAGCGCTCCGGCGCCTCCCACGGCGGCGAAATAAACGGCTCCGTTCCTCACTATGGCGTCAATGACTTCGGGAGAGCGTTTGCCCTTTCCCACCATTCCCTTGAGCCCCAGGTCCAGCAGGCGCGGAGCATATTTGTCCATGCGGCTGGAGGTGGTGGGTCCGGCGGATCCGATCACGTGGCCGGGCCTCGCGGGGGTAGGTCCGAGATAGTATACTACCTGGCCGTTCAGGTCAACAGGCAGTTCTTCTCCGGCGTCCAGCGCTTCGTACATGCGCTTGTGGGCCGCGTCCCTGGCGGTGTAGAGCACGCCTGTAAGATATACGTAATCTCCTGCCCGGAGCGAGCGTGCGTCGGTATCTGTAAGCGGCAGTGAAATATGTCTGTCCATTTGTCATCTCCTCCTGATCAGATCTCACGCACGATGTGACGGTTTACGTGGCAGCAGATATTGACCGCCACCGGCAGGCCGGCGATGTGTGTGGGATACGTTTCCACGGCTACGTTGACGGCAGTCATCCTGCCGCCCAGGCCGCCGGGGCCGAGACCGAGGCAGTTTATCTTTTCCAGCAGTTCGGTCTCGAGTTCGGCTACGTACGGGATCTCGGAGCGCTGATCGACGTTCCTGGTCAACGCTTTTTTGGCCATCAGCGCGCATTTTTCGAATGTGCCTCCGATGCCTACTCCCACCACCATCGGCGGGCAGGCGTTGGGCCCCGCGTCGGCAACGGCGGTGAGCACCGCTTCTTTTACGCCTTCGATGCCCTGGGCGGGTTTAAGCATAAACAGGCGGCTCATGTTTTCACTTCCGAAGCCTTTGGGCGCCAGGGTGATCCTGACCTTTTCGCCGGGAACGATGGAATAATGGACAACGGCGGGAGTGTTGTCGCCGGTGTTGACGCGCTGTATGGGGTCGCGGACAACGGATTTTCTCAGATATCCTTCGGTGTAGCCACGGCGCACGCCTTCATTGACCGCGTCCTCGATATTGCCGCCGGTGAAGTGCACGTCCTGCCCCACTTCCAGAAACACCACGGCCATGCCGGTGTCCTGGCAGATGGGTATCATTTCGGTCTTCGCGATGTCCATGTTTTCTAAGAGCTGCCCCAGGATCTGGCGACCCAGAGGCGACTCCTCTTTATCGCGGGCCTCCGAAAGCTTGTCCGCCATGTCCGGGGACAACCTGTGGTTTACTTCTATGCACATTTCCCGCAGCGCCGCGGTAACGTCTGAGACGTCGACAGTTCTCATTCGCTTTTCCTCCTGCTTTTCTTGCTTATATTTCTTTTACTGATAATAAAACAAGCGCGGCGCAGAGCTTCCGCGCAGCCTGTATATTCTATTCCAAAAACGTTTATAAATCAAACGCCCCCGGGCTCCCGGACCGGATCCCCTGCCGCTTCGGCCTTAACGGTCTTACAGCAGCAATATCAGGAACTGAGACGAGAGCACCACCGCGATGAGAGCGATGGGATATGTGGCGGCATAGGCGCTGGCAACGTCGTCGGTCCCTGCCACGTTGATCAGCGTGCCCAGGGCGGGAGTGGACGTCATTCCGCCGGTGATGGAGCCGAGGTTGTTCAGCAGGCTCAGTTTCAGCACGAACTTGGCGAAAACGAAGCCGATTATCATGGGAATGATCGTCATTGCCACGCCGTAGAGGAAATATACGGCCTTGAAATATTTGACGAAATTCGCGCCGCCCGCGATGCCCGCGCCGATCAGGAACAGCATCAGGCCGGTCTCCCGGAACACTTCCAGCGTCTTCTTCTCCGGCATCACCTTAAAGCGGCCGAACCGCCCGAAGTGACCGAATATCAGCGACACTATCAAGGCGCCGCCGGTGGTGGTGAGAGAGAAAGTGGTGCCCGAAAGGCCATTGCCCGACAGCGGGATCTTGATGGCTCCGAGGAGCACGCCCAGCATTGCCGCCAGCGCGAAAGCTCCGATGCCGAATTTGTCCAGAGAGAAGAGGTTGTCAGGGACCGCTTTCTTGTCCCCCTCGTCGCCCGCAGCGCCGGTGAGCAGCGAACGTTCGTGTTCCATATCCGCCTTCATTATCTTCGGGATCAGCTGCACGAACAGCACCACGCCCACCACGCCGAACAGATAGGCGATGCCGTGTCCCACGGTGACCGCGTCTTCATACTGGGGCAATACGGTGGCCTTCGCCGCGGAGAACGCCGGCGTGCTTGTAAGCGACCCGGACAATATCCCCACCAGCATCGCCACGAACTCCTTAGGATCGCTCTCAGCGCCGCGGCCTATAAAGAAGCAGGCCACGCAGGCCAGCGCCCCGGACAATATGATGACCACTCCCAGCAGGATGTACGATTTGAAATTCTTCTTGAGGTTCTTGAAGAAATTGGGCCCGGCAATAAATCCCACGGACGTGACGAACAGTATCAGCCCCAGGTTCTCAACGATCTTGAGGGCGTTGCCCGCGTAGCTCATGCTCCCGGCCACCGTCTCCTCGCCAACCGTTTCGGTATATTTCATCACCAACTGGGGCTCTATATACTTAAAGAACAGGGCACCGAACAGCAGCGCGATTATGAACACGCCGGCGGTGCCCAGAGATACGCCTTTTATCTTGATGCGGCCCAGGGCGTAGCCTACGGCGGCGATCACCAGCACGCACAGCATCAGGAAACCAATGCCGGTGACAGAAACGACTCCTCCGAACAGATTCATAAGTCAGCATGCCCCCATTTTACAGTGTCCGCAAACCTGGGATTTCCGTGGGTGTAGGAAGGCAGAAGCAGCGGGGATTCAACTTTGGAGACCACTTTCGCCGCGGTGAGTTCCGCCTGGAATCTTTCCACGTGAGAGAGCGTAGGAACGCCCAGCCTGACGCCCGGAACGTATGCGGAAGCGTATTTGCCCGCGTTGCGCCCGAACACTATGACGTCAAGGAGGGAATTGCCCATCAGGCGGTTGCGCCCGTGTACTCCTCCGGCAGCCTCTCCGGCCACGAACAGGCCCGGAACGTTGGTCATGCTCTTGTCCGTCACGTCAAGCCCTCCGTTCTGGTAGTGGAGGGTGGGATAGATCAATATCGGCGTCAGACGCATGTCGATGCCGAATTTGGAATACATACGGAGCATGCCGGGGATGCGCTTTTCGATCGTGCCCTTTCCGCCGATCTCTTCGATCATAGGCGTATCGAGCCAGATCGCACTGCCCAGAGGAGTGGGAACGCCTTTGCCGCGCTCTTTGCACTCGCGGATAATAGAAGCGGCGGTAACGTCGCGCGTTTCCAGCGGATTCATAAATGCTTCGCCGTCAACGTTGACCAGCTGCGCGCCGCAGGAACGTACTTTTTCTGTGACGAGCGCTCCGAGCATCTGCTCCGGGTAGGCAACGCCGGTGGGATGGTACTGGATCGTGTCCGCGTACAGGAGTTTGGCGCCTGCGCGGTAACCTAAAATAAGGCCGTCTGCGGTCGCTCCGTAATGGTTCGACGTCGGGAAGCCCTGGTAGTGCAGTCTGCCTGCGCCGCCGGTGGCAATGATCACTGCCTTCGCTCTTGCGACTCTCAGTTCGCCCGTTTCCATGTTTCTAAGCACGGCTCCGGCGCACTGTCCGCGGTCGTCAAGCACGAGTTCTATCGCCGCGGTGAAGTCAACGATCTGTATCCCTCTGTTTATTACTTCGTCGCGGAGCACGCGCATTATCTCGGCGCCCGAGTAGTCGGCGCACGCGTGCATACGTTTTCTGGAAGTGCCGCCGCCGTGAGTGGTGACCATCGTTCCGTCGGCGTCTTTATCGAACATAACTCCGAGGCCGTTCAGCCACTGGATCGCTTCGGGAGCTTCCATGACGAGTTTTCTCAGAAGTTCAGGCTTGTTGTAGAAATGTCCGCCGCCCAAAGCGTCGAGGTAGTGGATCGCCGGGAGGAAAAGAAGTACAACATATTGATAATATTGAGGAAGATATTATGAATGATTTTGATGACTTAGATGATTTATCCGCGAATAAAAATAGTGGAAATTATAATAGTTCTCAGACGATAAGTCAAAGTCAAGGAGGTGATAATACGGTAGATTCGCATTTGCTGGAAACTTATAATTATGTTGAACAAAATGAAAAAGTGGAAAAAAAATAGCATGATGATAAGGTTTTTAGTATTTAATAAAATGGAAATAATTTTAAATTCTAAATTTAAATATTCATTAATAAATTGATAAATATTTAAATTTTATTTTTATCATTTTAATAAATTTTAAAAGATTTAAATTTTTTTAATTATGTTAAAAAAAATAAAAATGGGGA
>JAEFAM010000076.1 GCA_016287565.1 Clostridia bacterium | reverse complement strand
AAGGCCACGGACCATATTAAGGCACTCGTTGGGCTTGTGCCAGTCGGAAATGATATCGCCCAGGACAATATACCTTTCCGCCCCCAGCATCCGGCTGTCGTCAATGCATGCCTCCAGCGCTGCGAGATTCGAATGTATATCGGAAATTACGGCGATCGTCAATTTTTCCAAGTGCAACTACCCCTGTCGATCATTCCCTGTTATTCATGCTCAGAAGCAGATCAGCGACACCTTCAACACACCGCTCAGAGCCTTCAATTCGTTGATGATCCTTGCGTCCACGGCCTGGTCCACGCTGACGAAAGCCTCCGCCTTGTCGCCCTTGATCTTCCTGCTCCACTGCATGGCCGCGATGTTTATGGAATTCATTCCCAGCACGGTACCGATCTTACCAACGATACCGGGAACGTCCGTATTCTTGATGGCAAGCACGTAATCGGTAGGTTCGAAATCCAGCTTGTATCCGAAGAATTCCACGATCCTGATCTCGCTCTTGGCGAAGACGGTACCTGAAACGGAAAGCTGGTCGCCGTTGACCGTAACGAACTGCGCGGTGATCAGGTTGGTATATTTGTCCAGCTCGGTGGACTTGCTTTCCACCAGCTCGATGCCCATCTGGTCCAGCATGACTCTGGCGTTAACGTAATTTACCTTGTCGTTCACGATGGGCTCCAGGAAACCTTTGATGAAAGACAGCGTAAATATCTCCGTGGCAACGTCCGCAGCCGCCAGGTCGCCGCAATATTTGATCTTGATCTTCTTGACCGGAGTTTTTTCGGTCTGGAAATAGATCTTGCCCAGGTCTTCGGAAAGCAGCAGGTAGGGCCTGAGTTCGGCCATATCGGAAGCGCCCACGGGAGGCATATTCACGGCGGCTACCATCTCGCCTTTCAGGGCTTTGGCCACCAGCTCGGACACGGCGGTGCCGACGTTGAAATTGGCCTCTTTAGTGGAAGCGCCCAGGTGAGGCGTGATGATGCAGTTGTCCAGCGTAAGCAGCGGATTGTAGTAATCCTGTTCCTCGGGAGTCTTGTTGTAGTTGGGCTCGGGGCTAAGAACGTCGATGCCCGCGGCCGCGACCTTGCCGGACTTGAGTCCGTCGTAAAGCGCCTTCTCGTCCACAAGGCCGCCTCTGGCAGCGTTGACGATGCGCACGCCGTCTTTGCACTTGGCGATCTCTTCGGCGCCGATGATGCCTATGGTCTCCTGCGTCTTGGGAGTATGAATGGTGATCAGGTCCGACACGGCCAGCAGCTCGTCGAGCGTCTTGGCGCGTTTCACGCCCAGCTTGACGAATCTGTCGTCGCTGATATACGGGTCGTAGGCGATGGCGTTCATGCCTGCGCCGGTGAGTTTTCTGGCAACGATGCTGCCGATCCTGCCGAGGCCGATGATGCCTACGGTCTTGCCTTCCAGCTCGGAACCGATAAATTTGCCGCGCCGGAAATCTTTGTTCCTGCCGCCGGAAACGGCCTGGACAAGGTTCCTGAAGATGGCGTACGAAAGCGTGATGGCAAGCTCTGCCGCGGCCATTGTATTGCTCTCCGGCGTGTTGACGACGACGATGCCCTTGAGCGTGGCATATTTCAGATCGATGTTGTCAACTCCGTTGCCCGCCCGGCCCACGACTTTCAGTTTGACTGCCTTGTCGATGAGTTCAACGTCGACTTTGGTGACGCTGCGCACGATCAATCCGTCGTATTCGGATATGACGGAAAGCAGCTCTTCCCTGCCGATGCCGAACCTGACGTCGACTTCGAAGCCGTTTTCGGTGAGGTAATCTATGCCTTCTTTTGCTATGCTTTCAGTAACGATGATCTTCATTTTGATTGTCCTTCCGTTCTTCCATATTTCCGTATTTCTGTATTTTCGTATTTTCGTATCAGACCGCCCGTAACGGCGCGGCCCGTCAGATATTGACCTTTATCTCTTTCCCGGAGAGCTCGTACTGGCGGAACCTGACTCCGGCGCTCATCAGCATGCGCTTCGAAGCGATGGTGGAATCAGTCCCGGCGTATTTGTCGCTCAGGTAGATTATCTCGGATATACCCTTCTGGATGATGGCCTTGGTGCATTCGTTGCAGGGGAAAAGCGTCACGTAAACTCTGGCGCCTTTTAAGGATCCGCCGTTGTAGTTGAGGATGGCGTTCAGTTCCGCGTGGCAGACGTAAGGGTACTTGGTGTCAAGAAATTCTCCGTCCCTTTCCCAGGGATAATCGTCGTCGGAGCAGCCGAAAGGCATACCGTTGTAACCCAGCGAAAGGATGCGGTTGTCCTTATCGACGATGCAGGCTCCCACGCCTGTGTTGGGATCCTTGCTCCGCTTAGACGAAAGGATGGCGATCCCCATAAAATATTCGTCCCAGGTGAGATAATCGCTTTTTTTCATACAGACCTCCGGGCGCCGAAAATGGCGCTTTAAGCAAACGGACAGAAGCAGGCTCTACCCATTTGGTTGATTATACCACAATATTTTCGTTATGTAAATTTACAGTTTGCGGTTAAGGTTTCACTTGTAAATAACGGCCCGGTATGTTAATATTTTTCACGGAGAAATTATTTAGTTCAGAGGTCGTTTTTGATGAGAAAATACCGTTTAAGGATCGGGCTGGACGTTGACGACGTTTTATATGAGTGCAATTCGTACGCGCTGGAGCTTCTGAAGCAAAAGTACGGCGACGACCCTGTGTTCGACATCGAGCGCATCCGGTCCTGGGGCCTCCAGGGCAACCTCGCGGACGAGCGCCTCAAATATTTCAGCGACCCCGATTTCGTTGCCAGCCAGCCCATGTTCCCGGGCGCCCAGAAGTTCGTCAGAGAGCTTTGCGAACTGGCAGACGTGTTCTTCGTTACGGCGGTCCCGGCAAACTGTATGAGCGCCAGGGCCAAGCGGCTTCGTGAAGATTTTCCGGAAGTTCCCGCGGGCAACCTGCTGATCGGCACCCGAAAGGATATCGTCAATCTCGACATCCTCCTGGACGACGCTGCGCACAATATCTCATCTTCCCAGGCCTCCTACCCCGTACTTATGAGACAGCCCTGGAACTCCGGCCTTTCCGGACTCCTCTCCGTCAATTCATACGGCGATTTCATTCACCTGGCCAAGATGATCGGTAAATCTTTCGTGGAGAAGAAACCTGACCTCAGAAAAGGCGGAGTGCTCTGCCTGGTAGGTCCCTCCGGCACCGGAAAGACGAAGATCTGCAGCGAACTGATCAAAGATCCCATGTTCGTGCGGCCGATATCTACCACCACGCGTCCCAGGCGTGTTGACGAGCCCGGCCGCTCCTACAGATTCATTTCTGAAGAGCAGTTTATCAAAGAAAAAGACGCGGGAAGGTTCATCGAGACCACCGTTTATTCCAGCTACTATTTCGGCACTTCCGACCGCCAGATCTCCCCTATCGTCAGATCCGGAAAGATCGCCGTCATACCCATCGACATCTGCGGCGCCATCTCTATGAAAAAAGTGTACCGCTCCAGGGCCTGCCTCGTGTTCACGGACAGGGACAAGCAGAACATATTGATGGACATCATCAGCCGCGACACCACCGACGAAGACAAAGTCCACCGCATGATGTCCCTTGACCTGGAATTGCGGAATATAGAATTCTGCGATTTTGCCGTGCGTTACGACGAAGGCCTTGACAAATGCGTGGAAAAGATCAAAGAAGAATTGCGAATCGCTGCAAGGAGAAACCCAGATGTTTGAAGAAGTTGCCCTGGCTTTATCTGAATACGGCACCGTGATCATCCACAGGCATTCCAGGCCCGACGGAGACGCGCTGGGCGCTCAGCTGGGGCTTGCGGCGCTTATAAGAGACAACTTCCCCGGTAAAAAAGTATTCGTCGTTGGCGATGCAGCCGGACGGTACACTTTTATGAAGGGCTCCGTAATGGATCAGGTGCCGGACAACGCATACGAAGGCGCTCTGGCTTTCGTGCTTGACTGCGGCGCTTCTCATCTGGTGTCCGACGAAAGGTATAAAAACGCAGCCAGGACCATAAGGATCGATCATCACCTCTATTGCGAAACTTTTACTGACGTAGAGATCGTAGACAGCTCGTTCGAAAGCGCTTCGGGCATGATCGCCCAGCTGGCCGTGGAGTGCGGCTGGAAGATTACCAAGGATTCTGCCGAGGCAATGTTTACAGGCATGGTCACGGATTCCGGCAGGTTCCGTTTCGATTCCACCTCCCCCAGGACTTTGCGCCTGGCGGCAACGCTGCTTGAGCAGAACGTGGATACGGTGTCACTCTACCGCGAGCTGTATTCGGAAGATATGGAGGCGCTGAAACGCAAGGCCGTATTCATTTCTAAGATCAAAAAATACAAGGACAGTGCAGTTGCATATATGATCCACACGGCTGAAGAGATCCGGGCGCTCGGTATGGATGCCTTCTCCGTTTCCAGAGGCACGGTCAATATCATGGCGGACATCTGGGGGATCGATGTCTGGGTCAATTTCACCGAGGACGACGGCAAGTTCCTTTGCGAGATCCGTTCCGCCGTTAAAAACATAAATCCGATCGCCGTCAAATACGGAGGCGGCGGTCACAAGAAGGCATCCGGCTGCTCCGTGCCCGATACGGAAACGGCGTTCAGGCTGCTGGAAGATCTAAAAGTATTGACCGAGACCGACGGAGAATGACAGGCATAAAACATTGCCGCGGCCGAGAGGCAGGCAGCATATATACACGATAAGGTGTCAACAAAAATGAGTTTACAGATCAAGAGAAAGATTTTGGCCGAGATAAAGAACGCGGACACCGTGATCATTGCCAGGCACAAAAAACCTGACGGCGACGCGGTGGGTTCGACGATGGGTTTGAAAGGCATACTGGAATTGTCCTTCCCCGAAAAGAAGATATTTATCGACCGGGAAGACGAGTGCGACTATACAGCCTTTTTAGGAGACGAAGGCCCGATACCGTCAGACGCGGATTACGAAAAGGCACTTGTGATCGTGCTCGATTGCGGCAACGTGGAGCGTGTCTCCGGATCGAGAGTTGCCAGCGGGAAAAGGCTTATTAAGATCGATCACCATATAGATATGACGCCTTACGGCGATATCAGCTGGGTCGAAGAAGAGCGTTCTTCCGTGTGCGAAATGGTCACTGAATTCTGGCATACTTTCAGGAAGGAACTTAAGATCGACAAGGCCGCGTCAAGTTGTCTGTACGCCGGTATGGTGACCGATTCCGGCAGGTTCAAATACCCCGGTACTTCCCCGCAGACGCTTCGCCTGGCGTCGTACCTTCTTGAGCAGGATATCGATATGGATCTGATATATATGAACCTCTACATCGACACCATCGACGTGGCGAAGTTCGAGGCTTATCTGATATCCAAAATAGAACTCACCGAGAGCGGCGTGGCGCATCTGTTTATCAGCCGCAGGCTCAGGAAAGCGCGGGGCCTTACGCTGGAAGAAGCCAGCAATACCGTAGGAGTTATGGATGCCATAAAAGGCAGCCTGATCTGGATCGCGTTTATCGAGAACGACGACGGCTCCGTGAGGGCAAGGATCAGGTCCAGGTTCATCGACGTTCAGAAACTTGCCGCGCAGTTCGGAGGCGGAGGCCACGAGAATGCCAGCGGCGCCACGCTTAAGGAGCAGGAAGAGGTCAATATACTGCTTGGCCGTGCGGACGAATTGCACGCCGCGTTCAAAGCCGAAAATACGGAGCTTTTCTGAGCTCCGTTTTGACAGGGTCAATTAAAGAGGTACGAGTATGAGGATATTGCTTACAAACGACGACGGAATAAACGGAGAAGGCCTGGCAATGCTTGCCGCCTGGATAACCAGGAGGAACTTCGGCGAACTGGTGATCGCCGCTCCCGGCAAAGAGCAGAGCGCTTCGTCAATGAGCATCAATTTTCACAGGCCTTTTCGCATCGAAAAGACGACGCTGTTTTCCGACATTGCCACCGAGACCTACGTGGTGGATTCCACTCCCGCCGATTGCGTCAGATTCGGCCTCGACAGGCTTGGCCGGTTCGACCTGGTCTTTTCCGGCATCAATAAAGGCGTCAATATCGGCCAGGACATCTGTTATTCCGGGACCTGCGGAGCCGCATTCGAAGCCAACACTTCCGGCGTGAAGGCAGCCGCTTTTTCTACGGAACCCTGCGCTTTCGATACCGCCGAACCAATGCTTGATCCCATCTGGGATATGATAACCGAAAGGCGCATGTTCGATTTTACGAATATGATCAATATCAACATCCCCAAGGACCCCTGCGGCATAGCGTTCGTTTCTCAGGGCGGTCCATATTACCGTGACCATATAGTTCCCATCGGCGAAAACGTTTACGAGGCCCAGTTCTACGTGCCATATATCAAAGAAGAGCATCCCGAAGTAGAAACGGACCTGGACGCGTTCTTCCGCGGCATATGCTCCATTACTCCCATGCATATCGACAGGACGGACTGGAAAGCGATGATGAATATACTGGGATAATGATCCGGAATCGAACGACCCGGCCGGTCCCCCGCCCAGGCGCCAGGGCCGCGCAATGGCAAAAACAAAAAGCAGGCTGACGAGAAAACGTCAGCCTGCTTTTCTTATTCGACCGTCAATGATGCGAAATCTTTATCGCAGCGAAATAATTTTTAAAATCGGTCAATCTGTCACACGGCCAGTTCCTTTTTGAGCACCACCACTGCCGCCATAGCGATCACGGCGATAGCCGCAAAACCGATCACGAACACATTGTCGCCCGTCTGAACGTTGGGCTTCTCGGCCTTGACCACGTTGTCCAGCGTGCAGCCCTGAACAAACTCGTAAGTTCCGTTGTAGTTCTTGAATGTGCCGGAAACGGTGATCACGTCGTAGACTTCCAGTCCGTCGGCGCCTTCGCCGGCAAGACGGTAGCACATTACGGGATACTCGGGATATCCGTCTACGACCATGGTAACGGTGATGTTGCCGTGCTGCTCGCTGTAAGCCGTGTCAACGGAAATGATCTTGCCGGTGAGGGTGTAGACATCGCCCAGCGCAGCGCCGTTCTCAAGGGCGTAAAGCCTCTTAAGGATCTCCTCGGGAGTAAGTTTGGAAACGTCCTCTTTCTCCTTCTCCACGTGAGCGTAGCTGTCGAGCGTGCAGTTCTCCTTGAACTCTTTAGTGCCGTTGTAATCGGCGAGATAGCCGGTCACGGTGATGGTGTCGTCAACGTCGATGATGTCTACTCCGTCTCCTACCATGCGGAAGCACTGTACTGGTTTGTCCTCGAAACCTTCAACGGCGATGGTGACGGTCACGTTGTTGAACCTGCTGCTGTATATGGTATTGACGGCAGTGATCTTGCCGGTGAGAGTGTAGGGGCCGCCGTAGAGCGTTTCGCCCTGGCCAAGCTCGTAAAGCTTCGTCAGGATCTCTTCCGGAGTCTTAAGTTCGGGCTGTTCAGGTTCGGTTCCGGGTTCGGTACCGGGCTGAGTGCCGGGCTCCACGGCGGGAGCGGTGTAGCTGTCAAGCGTGCAGCCTTCCTTGAACTCTTTCGTGCCTTTGTAGTCGCAAAGCGTACCGGTAACGGTGATCACGTAATCCTTGCCAATGACGTCGGCGCCCTCTCCCTTCATACGGAAGCACTGTACGGGTTTGTCCTCGAATCCCTCGACTGCGATAGTAACGGTAACGTTCTGGAATTTCTCACTGTATTCGATGTCAACGTTTGTTATCTTTCCGGTAAGGGTGTAGGGGCCGCCGTAAAGCGTCTCGCCCTGGCCAAGCTCGTAAAGCTTCGTCAATATCTCTTCGGGAGTCTTAAGTTCGGGCTGCTCGGGCTCGGTCCCGGGATCCGCGGCGGGAGCGGTGTAGCTGTCAAGCGTGCAGCCTTCCTTGAACTCTTTCGTTCCTTTGTAGTCGCAAAGCGTACCGGTAACGGTGATCACGTAATCTTTTTTGATGACGTCAGCGCCCTCACCCTTCATACGGAAGCACTGGACGGGTTTGTCCTCGAATCCCTCGACTGCGATCGTAACGGTAACGTTCTGGAATTTATCATTGTAGTCGATATCGACGCTGGTTATCTTTCCGGTAAGGGTGTAGGGGCCGCCGTAGAGCGTCTCGCCCTGAGCGAGGCTGTAAAGCTTTGTAAGGATCTCTTCCGGAGTCTTAAGTTCGGGCTGCTCGGGCTCTTCCGGCTCGGTGGAAGGCGGCGTGGAAGGCTCGGTGGTCGGAACGGTACCGGCCTTATAAGTCACTTTGATAGAAGCGAACCTTGCCTGACTTGCGCCTGTGGGATTTGTAATTACGACCTTGTCATCGGTTCCGGTCCATGTGAGAACAACGTCGGAAAGCTCGGATTCCCCGGAATCGAACGAGAGGTTCCCCGTATTAGAAGTATCGGAAAAAGTGATCACGACGGCGGTGACCACGTTGCCGTCTCCGGCGGAGATACCAAGTGTGTTGCCGGCGTAAAAACGGATCGCGGAACCTTTGTCATAATATTTGGGCGGGTTATTGTTTGTCCCCTTATTGAACTCAAGAGTGACCGAACCTGAAGTGATCGTATTCATATCCTGCGCGTTTTC
>JAEFAM010000019.1 GCA_016287565.1 Clostridia bacterium | reverse complement strand
GTCATGTTCTCCAACGACAGCACCGGTTACCTGAACTCGCTGCTGCTGAAACTGAACATTATTTCAGACCCGGTGCAGTGGCTGCAGGACGTCAAATGGATAATGCCGGTAGGTATTATCGTCGCGCTGTGGTCATCGCTGGGCACCGGCTTCCTGTCGTTCGTCGCGGGCTTCACCAACGTCGACAAGGAACTGTACGACGCGGCCGCCGTTGACGGCGTAACGTCAAGGTTCCAGAGACTGCTGTATGTTGACATCCCGCAGACGATGCCGCAGCTGCTGTTCGCCGCGGTCCTTCAGATCACCGGTTCGCTTTCGGTAGGCGCGACGCTTGCCGGCCACCCCACGCCCGAAGACGCCGGTCTTACGGTAATGCTCCACCTGAGCGACTACTCCGGCACCAGGTTTGAGGTTGGTTATGCGTCCGCGATCGCCGTAGTGCTTTCACTGCTGATCTTCGGACTCGGCCGTGCCGCATTCAAGATTCTTTCTGATAAGGGGTGAGACACATGCTGAGAGTAGATCAAGTTGACGTTGATTATTTAAAGAGAGCGAAAAAACGTACGGACTACGGCGGACGGGTTATCGTCGTGCTGCTGACTCTCGCAGGTCTTGTTTCGATGCTGCCTCTGGTTTATCTGGTGTGTACGGCGTTCAAGCCTCCCGAGGAACTGTTCCTTTATCCTCCGCGCTTCTTCGTAAGCAATCCGACCTTCGACAACTTCAAGATGCTGTCCCAGGTCACCGCGAACAGCCTGGTGCCCTTCACCCGTTACCTGTTCAATACGGTGCTGATAACCGTGGCGTACCTGTTCTTCCTGGTATGGGTCAATACGATGGCCTGCTATCCGCTGTCCAAGCACACGTTCCCGGGCAAGAACTTCCTGTTCAAGATGGTCACCTTCTCGCTGATGTTCATCGCGTCTGCGGCCGGAATCCCTCTGTACCTGATCATCACCGGCCTGCACCTGGACAATACGTACCTCGTGTTCGTGATACCCGGCCTGGCCAACTCCACGGCACTGTTCCTTATGAAGCAGTTCATGGACCAGGTGCCCAACGAGATATTCGAAGCGGGCAAGATCGACGGCGCCTCCGAATGGCAGCTGTACCAGAAGATAGCGCTGCCGCTTCTGAAGAACGCCCAGGCCACCATCATAATCCTGTGCTTCGGCGGTATCTGGAACGAGTCCGGAACCTCCACCACGTACATTTATAAAGAGCAGCTCCGTTCGCTGGGATTCTTCATGTCCACCATCGGCGGCGGCATCGCCCGTCAGGGTGTGGCAGGCGTTACGGCTCTTATAATGACATTCCCCAGCATCATCATATTCGTGATCCAGCAGAGCCGGGTCATGGATACGATGGCACACTCGGGTATTAAATAAGGAGGCGGACAATGAAGCGAAAACTTTTAAAACTGCTGATCCTGACGATGCTGGCGAGCCTGGTGCTTTCCTGCGGCTTCACGGCCGACGCGAAGGAACCCTATGCCAGCTACTACCTGGGCGACAACGGCGCATATTCTATCCCCGCGCCTTACGAGGTCGTGACGGTCATAGACTTCAAGACCACTGAAGAAGGCCGCCTGGCCAGCCCCGAGGACATATTCATTGACGACAACGACGTGATCTACGTGGCCGACACGGCCAATGACCGCATCGTCATCATCAATCCCATGGACGAGAACGGCAACTACACCCTTAAGAACATCATTAAGGGCGACGCCACCTACGCCTCCGGAGATATGTCGGGCCTCAAGACTCCCAAGGGCATCTACGTCGACGCCGACGGCACGATCCTCGTGGCCGACACGGGCAACAACAGGCTGGTGGAGTTCACCAAGTACGGCTACTTCAAATATTCCTACGCGCCTCCTTCCAGCTCGATCCTTTCTTCGGAATTCAACTACATGCCGCTGAAAGTCACGAAGGACACGAGAGGATATATCTACGTTGCCAACTCCTCCGACTCCAACGGTATACTGATGCTTGACGGAGACGGAACGTTCAGGCAGTACTTCGGCGCCAACAAAGTCTCCCTGACTTTCTGGGAATCCGTTGCCAGGCTTCTCTGGGACAGGGAAGACCGCCTGGGAACCGTCGTTACGCTGCCTTACTCCTTCAACAACATCTACGCCAGCTCCGACGGCTACATCTACGCAACCACAACTACGGCAACGCCGCCTCAGGTGCGTAAGATCAACGCCGGCGGTTCCGACGTCGTGTACTCGGGATACGATTTCCGCGACATGTACATCTCCACGTCCTACGGCGCCTCCACGGCCCAGAACTTTTGCGACGTGTCCGTTGACAACCTGAACAACATGCTGATCGTGGACCAGCAGTACGGCCGTATCTACGAATACGACCAGAACGGCATCAACCTCTTCGCCTTCTCCACCAACGGCACCGGCTACGGACAGCTCTCGCTTCCCGCCGGCCTCGAAGTGGACAGCCAGGGCCGCGTGTACGTGCTGAACAAAGGTTCCGGAACCATCACCGTGTTCCAGACCACAGAGTTCGCAGACCAGATCCACGCGGCAAACGAGATGTACGCCCGTGGCAAATACCAGGACGCCTTCCCGCTGTGGCAGACCGTTCTGGACAGAGACAGCTACTACAACCTCGCCCTTAAGAACATGGGTACCATCCATATGAGGGAAGAGGAATATAAAGAGGCTATAGAGTACTTCTACGAGGCCGAGGACGCCGCCCTGGCATCCCAGGCGTATAAAGAGATCCGCGCGGAATTCCTGCGCCAGAACTTCCCGATCATAGCGTCGGTGCTGGTAGGCGTGGTCGTCCTCTGGATCGTCTGGATAAGCATCAAGCAGGCCAGAAGGAGAAAGTACGGTCCGCCACCGGAGAAGAAGAATTTCCTGACTCCGGTCAAGGATTTCTGGGGCCGCATCAAGAACGTGCTCGCCCATCCCATCGATTCCTTCGAGGGCATCCGTTACGAGAATAAAGGCTCCTACGCCGATATGATCATAATAATGGTGCTCTGGGTGATCATCGCGGTGGCTTCCGAATACGCCGTCGGCTTCATCTACAGGGGAGGTACTCCGAGAGAGTTCATCAGGCCCATGCAGATCATCCTGACCGCGCTGCTTCCCTGGCTCGTGGTGTGCACCGTCAACTACGGCGTGACCACCATAATGTACGGTGAAGGCCGCGTAAGAGACGTGTTCATCGGCGGCGCCTACTGCCACATTCCGCTGGTGCTGTTCTCCCTTCCTCTGGCGCTTCTCACCAACGTCCTCACCAACGACGAGATGTCGCTGTACAACCTGATCCACACGCTGATCTACGTATGGGTAGGACTGCTTGTCTACCTGTGCATCAAGTCGATCCACGGCTTCCACCCCGTAAAGGCGGTAATAGTCACGTTCATCACTCTGGTAGGCGTGGCACTGGTCGTGCTGCTGTTCATGATCGTTTACGGTCTGGCAAATCAGCTGTTCGACTTCATTACGCAGTTCGGAAAGGAGTTGAGTTACCTTGTCTGATAAGAAAGAGAAAAAGGTCAAAGCGGCGGCTGTACCCGAAACTGCGGAAGAAAAGGCCGCAAGAAAGCTGCAGCGCAAGTTCGACAAGGTGGATAAGAAGTTTTCCTGGCGCACTGTGCTGAAGATCGTCATACCTTTGTTGATCGTTCTGATCGTCGTCTTCGTGCTGGTAAAAGCCGCCTTCGGCAACGACAAGAACATCAAGTTTGACACTTCGTCGTTCTCTAAATCGGACGCCGCTCCCGTCGACAAGACGAAAGGCATCAACGGACAGCTGCTCTCCGACGCAGGTATGACAATATTCGCCGACAACGGAAAGCTCCGCCTGGGCTACTCTCCCAGGGACGACCTGTTCATCATCCAGGACCTTTCCACCGGACGCGTGTTCAGAAGCTATCCCGAGCCTATTTACGACGGCGCGGTAGACGAGAACGGGAACGAGCTGGCTTCGGACCTTTCCCTTTACAGAAAGAGCTCCGAGACCGGCCAGATACTCACTTCTCCCGTTTTCATCGAATACACTAAATCCGGTCTCGAAGGCGGTTTCACCAAGGGCATCAACCAGATGACCGAACTCACGAAGACGGTCTACTTCATCGACAACGGCGTGCAGCTGGTGTACGACGTTGGCGACCTCGACCTGAGCTTCACGGTGGAGATCACCATCGAGGACAACGCCCTCGTTTACAAGATCCCGTTCAACGCCATTGACGAGAGAGAGACGCTGGAGTGGGAGGAAGACGACAGACGTCCGTTCCTCTGCGCTCTGTCCGTGCTGCCTTACCTCGGCGCCCACAGAGACGGCGAGACCGGCTACTTCGTCAGCCCCGACGGATCCGGCGCGCTCACGTATTTCGACGTTGCCCGCGTATCCAACTACAACGAATATTCCAAGAAGATATACGGTATCGACGCCACCTTCGACGTGCTGGATTCTCCCGACTACAGTAACGAAAAGCTTACGATGGGAGCGTACGGCATCGTTGACAACGAATATATGCTGACGTCCTTCATAGACACCGGCGAGACCAACGCCGAGCTCAAGATCGGCAACCCCGGCGTCAGGAGCCTTCCTTTCTATTCGATCTATTTCGAGTTCACCTACCGCTACTTCTACCGCAGGCAGATGAACAAGGGCGGCGTTCAGTACGAGATGGTCATCAAGCATCAGCAGATAGGCGACGCGGTCCAGAAGACGTACTTCGACTCCAAGCCGGAGTTTGCCGCCGAGAATGAAGACGACACTGCGTTCACTTACGTAGACGTGGCGCTCAAGACGAGAGACCTGCTGCTCAAAAAGTGGGAAACTCAGTGGGGCGTTCAGAAAGCCGTTCTCACGGAAGGGGAGTCTCCCATGAACATCCGCTTCTTTATGGGCGCGGAAACGTACTCCGGAGGCGTGCTGAACCAGATGAAGGTGATGACCACGTTCAGTGACGTGAAGTCCATCGGCGAAGAGCTGGAAGAGTCCGGCGTCACCGACCTGAGGCTCACGCTCGTGGGATGGATGAATCACGGTTATTACTGGAACTCCACGAAGAAGAACAGCGTGGATTCCGACTTCGGCGGAAAGAAAGGCCTGAAGTCCCTGAACAGCTGGGCCCGGCAGAAAGACCTCACTCTGGCGCTGGACAACAACCTGCTGTACATCTACGGTAACCCTGCTTCCGGCGCAACGCTCCGTACCGCCGTGGTCAAAAAGCCCAGCACCTTCTACCTTGACTACTATATGAATATGACGTACGGACGACTCATGAGATACGGATACTATATGAGCCCCAAGTACTTCAACAACAAGCTCATCAACAAGCAGATCAAGAACCTTAAGAGCTACGGCGCCACCGAAGTCGTGCTCCAGCAGCTGGGCGACACGCTGTACACCGACTACAACGAGAAGAACGCTCTCACGAGATCCCAGTCCCAGTCGATGTACGTAGAATGGCTCAAGAAGTACAAGGAAAACTTCGAGCACGTATCGGTGTACTACGGCAACGACTACGCCGTGGCGTTCGCCGATACCGTTGACGAGATCCCGATGAACAAGTCGTCCAGGATCATATTCGACGAGCAGGTGCCCTTCGTACAGATCGTGTACCACGGCTACGTGGAATACTACACCAGTCCCATCAACATGCAGGACAGGCCGGACTACGCGCTCCTTAAGGCCATCGAGTACGGCGCCAACGTATCCTACGAAGTCACCGAGAACGAGATCAACCTGCTGATGTACACCCGCTACAAGTTCCTCTACAAAGGCCAGTTCAGCCTTCTGAAGGACGAGATGGTCGAGTCGTACAAAGCGGTGACGGAAGCCGTCAAGCCGTTCTCGACTCAGTTCATCACCAACCATTACAGGCTTCAGGCGTATACCGAAGTGTTCTGCACTGAATATTCCGGCGGCGCCAGAGTTTACGTAAACTATACGGATTCGGACTACACGCTGCCCGGCGGAAGCGTAGTCAAGGCTATGAGTTATCTCGTGGTCAACGGTTAAGGGGGGATCCAAGTTGGCAAAGAAACCCGTAAAATACAAGAAAAAGCTTGCCCACAAGAACACGATTACGTTCGGCTCGTTCGAACGCCGCCGTTCTATCGAGGGCTGGGCCTTTTCGATCCCGTGGATAATCGGATTCCTGCTTCTGATGGTGCTTCCTCTTTTCCTTTCGGTCAGAGCCAGCTTCTTCGAAACGAAACTGACCGACGCCTTCGGATTCAGCGGCGACAGCCCCTTCGTGGGATTCGACAACTACGTTGAAGTGGTCAAGGAACCTGCCTACGGCGAAGTGGTGTTCGAGTCGTTCCTCACCTCGCTGTACAAGGTGCCCGTCGTGGTCGCCTTCGCGCTGTTCGTGGCGGTGCTCCTGAAGCAGCAGTTCCCGGGCCGTACGATATTCCGCGTGATATTCTTCATCCCCGTCATCCTGGCAGGCGTCATAATGTCGTACCTGTTCAGCGACGACGTAGGTACTCTGAGCGTGTTCTCGAACCTGACGGCCTCGAGCTCCTTCGGATTCGTGTACAGGATATTCGGAGACGAGATAATATCGCAGATAGGAACCATAATGTGGGCCAGCAGCGTAGAGATACTGATCTTCCTGGCTGCCCTGCAGAGCGTGCCCGCGATCCTTTACGAAGTCGTGGAACTTGACGGCGCCACCGCCTGGGAGTCCTTCTGGCACGTAACGCTTCCTTACGTTTCACCCTTCGTTATCCTGAACGCGATCTACGCGCTGGTGGATACGTTCGTTGACGCCAGGAACCCGGTCATGAGCCTGCTGTCCCAGCTGAACTCGGCGGGCAACAAATTCGGCGTTGCCGCGGCCCTCAGCTGGATGTATATGCTGGCGACTCTGCTCGTGATCCTTATCTTCATTCTGCTTACAAAGAGGTGGTTAAGATGACGGCGGTATTCAGTAAAATAACAGGATTCGTGCGCGGCCTTATCGACAAATACCGTAATCTCGGCTACCGCGCCAAGAAAAAGATCAAATTCATCATCGGGCGCGTGTTCCTGTACTTCGTGCTCATCGAACTGGCGTACCTTTTCATACTGCCGTTCATCTACATCTTCACCACGTCGATGATGAGTTTCCAGGACTATATGGACCCCACGGTCAAATGGATCCCCACCAGCATCTACTGGAAGAATTATTCTGACGCCTTCAAAGGACTGGCGTACTTCGGAATGTTCAAAGGCGAGTCGGGAGACAAGATATTCATGTCCACTTTCCTGAACACCTGCATCACGTCCTTCGGCAGCGCCATTCTCCAGGCGATCTCCTGCGCGATCATCGGTTACGCGCTGGGCAGATTCAGGTTTAAGGGCAGATCGATAGTGTTCCTTACCGTTATACTTGCCCTGCTGATCCCGCCCCAGACCATGATCATCGCCACGTACAATATGTGGGCGAAGGTACATATGATCAACACGTTCATGCCCGTGCTGCTGCCCACCATATTCGGTCTGGGCATAAGAGGCGGTCTGTTTGCCCTCATCTATATGTACTTCTTCCAGAGGATACCTGACGCCATGGACGACGCGGCCAGGATCGACGGCGCCGGGCCATTCAGAGTGTTCCTCCAGATAATGCTTCCTCTGGTACGCTCCGCCATCGCCATCGTGTTCATCTTCTCCTTCGTGTGGCACTGGAACGACAACTACGAGGCGCCTATGTATATGTACAAGGACAAGATGATGACCCTCCAGCCCAAGCTCCAGAACATCCGTCAATACTTTGCGGAACTGATCGGAGACAGCGGAGGCGACAGCCCTATCCAGAAGGCCATGACCGAGCCCACGCTGTTTGCCGGATGCCTGCTGGTGCTGCTTCCCGTACTGATCGTGTTCATCATCGGACAGAAGAAGCTGGCTGCCGGTATCGAGCGTATCGGCGTTATCGAATAAGGAGGGGAGCGGTATGAAAAAAAGATTTCTGAGAAACGTTTGCCTCTTCCTCGTGCTTGCCCTTCTGGCCTCCTTCATGGCGGCCTGCGGCGGCAAGGACGATGCTGAAAAGACTCCCGATTCCGGAGCCTACAGCACTCCCAAGCCTTCTCCCAAAGAACTGGGCGGCATCGTTACACTGTCCACCTACAGGACCGCGTACAACGACACTTCCGCCTTCATGTTCATCCAGGAATACGTAATGCAGTATCCCGGCGTGGAAGTGAACAACGACAACGAGCTTTCTTACGATGAATATTTCGCCACCCTCGACGAGAGAGTGGAGAACGGCACCATCGGAGACGTGTTCCTGGTTGATTCGGACCGCCTGGCCAGATACGTGGAGGCAGGTTACGTTATGGACCTTTCTCCGTACCTCACCGGACTCGTGGAATTTACCAGCGGACAGTTCAAGAAGCTGTATCCGGACTCCGACCTGTTCAACGCCGCATATAAAGACGCCCTGTACAATAACCGCCTTTATATGATCCCCACCGAATACGAGAACAAAGCGGTGCTCATCAACCTGGATCTCTTCCGGGAGGCGGGACTCAGCGTTCCCTCCGACAAGTGGACCTGGGACGACGTGCTGGCCTACTGCGAAGCCTTGAGAGAGACCGGTGTGGAGAAACCCATTGCCCTTGACTTCACCGACTTCTCCGTATGGGGAGCATTCGCCCTCAGCGAAGGGGGAGATCTGTTCAAGACCGTTGACGCGAAGACCGGCGAGACGGCCCTCAACCTTACGGATCCCAAGATCTCCGGCGGGCTGAAAGAATTTGCAGAGAAGTTCCTCACGGGCGGATACGTGTACGACAAGACTCCCGTGGAGATGACCGGAGAGGACGTTAAAAACACCGCCATCACGGTAATATCCCACGCGGATCTTCAGAACTGGCTGGACGTGCTCAAGGACGAGACCTTCTCCTGGGAGTTCGCCCATTTCCCGAGATTCGCCGCTGACGAAGACGATAAGAACGCCTATTACTTCAACATCGGCGTCAAGACGCTGGGCCTGGCCGTGAGAGTCAGGGAATACGATCCCGAAGACTATACCGAGAGCGACGTCCTTATGGAGAACGAGATCAGGGTGCAGCTGGCGCTTTACGCGCTCGTCCCCGAGGCCGCGGTGGCTCTGGCAGGCACCACGGGATACAGAGTCCCGGCGCTCATCTCCGCCAACAACAAGCGTTTCTGGAGAGAGTACCCCGTATCCGGCAAGAACACCTCCGTGTTCTCCCTCTACAACAATTTCGACTATCCCGCGACGCTTGAGGCCCATATGGTCATCGACGCCGCAGGCGAGCTGGGAGAAAGCGTAGGGGAGGCAATAAAGCAGTATGCCGCGGATCCCGAAAACGTTTCCATGGACGATCTGCTCCAGAAGATCCAGGACAATACCAATATCAACTGGTAACGTCCGCTGCCGCGCGCCATCCGCCGGCCAAAATTCATTGTGCTTTGCCGACATTTGATGTTGACAAATATAAAAAAAGTGGTAAGATATATATCAAACTAAGGAGGTATCTCAGATGAAGAAAATCACGATAAAGCTGATCACCCTGCTTCTCGCGCTGGCAGCCGTATTCAGCCTTGCTGCTTGTAATACCAAGCCTCAGCAGAGCGGTTACGTCACTCCTGTTCCTCAGGGAGAAAAGTTCGAAGTAAAGGGCGGATCCATTAAGTTTTCTTACAGCGGCGCTACCACAGAGGAAGCCCGCGGCGCGGCCAACGCCTTTATCGAAGCCTTTAACAAGAAATATCCTAACGTTAAAGTCGAGAAAGACTATGCCGCTACCGATCCCAGCGCCCGTATTTCCAGCGGCGACATCGGCGACGTATTCTATTTTGCTGAAGTGTCTGCTTACAACTACGCCATCACTCAGAGCGCTCTTATGCCCCTCGAGTACTATATGGAAGTTCTTGAGATCGACCGCGGCGACGTTTACAGCGGTATCTTCGACGCCGGCATGATCAACAATCACCTTTACTACGTTGCCCGCGACTTCAACCAGCTCCTGTTCATCTACAACGCAGACGCGATCAACCAGAAGGGCCTTTCTTCTCAGGTCGTTCCTGAGTGGACCTGGCAGGAATTCCTTGCTCTCTGCGAGCAGATCACCGACGACGACTACATCGGCGCCCAGCTGAATCTGCCTTACGCTCCTCAGTTCATTCCTTTCCTTGAAGCTTACGAGGGAAGAGGAAACTGGTTCAGCCTTAAAGACAAGAAGATCGACGTTACTTCCGGCGATACTCTTAAGGCTCTCGACGAAGCTCTCGATGCCTGCAGGCTCGGCTACATCGACCTGATGATCGGCGGCGACTTCGGCGGCAAGGAACCCGTATTCAAGTATCTGGTTTATCCTTCCATACTGGGCGAAGCCAAGACCTACGATTCCAAGAAAGTTACCTGGGATCTGATCAACCTGCCTCTGTTCGAACATCCTGCCTTCGGTGCCGGTTCTTCCGGATGGGGCGTTTACAACCGTACCGGCAACCCTGACGCTGCCGCTGCCTTTGCTCTCTTCTTCTACACCGCTGAAGGACAGGTCGCGTTCAACGGACAGGACGGCGGTTCCGTACCTCTGCTTTCCTCTCTGAAGGATGAAGATTTCTGGAAGCATCCGAACGACGAGTGGAGCGACAAGAACTGGGATGCCTGTGTTTACAGAGCTGAAGACGCCGCTACCGTCGGCCAGTTCAACTGCCTGCTTCCTCCCGAGATCGCCGACATCTTCTCCATGTCCGCTCTCCAGAGCGTGCTCTCCAGAGCTCTCAACGGTACCCAGAGCCTTCAGGACGGCATGGCCGCTCTCGAGACCAAGGCCAACCAGAAATGGGCGACCATCGGCTGATCCGTACAGCTTGTAAGAGCGAAGCAAATTGATTATAATGGAACCCGCATACAGCGGGTTCCATTTTTTTATATATAAAGCATTATCAAGACCGAAAGGACCGGTGGCTTACGATGGCAGCGATTATGACTCCCAGGTACAGGAAGGCAAGTTATTCCGGAGAATTTGCCGTGCAGGAAAACGGCAGGATCAGACTTGTGTGGTTTAAAAGGCTCAGCGGCTGGGGCTTCTGCGAGATATATACGGCAGAAGGCAAGCTGATGGGCGTGCTTGACTTTTTAGGCGAAGTCCTCGTCAGAGACCAGGAAATACCCATGCGCATAGAAGCGGAAGAATATACCATGGTGGAAAGCCCGAAAGGGATCGATATGATCTTTCAGGTGAAGTCCATGGTGGTGCAGTCGCTGCTTGACGGCACCTCCTTCGCGCCCTGGATGCATTATCCCTTCACCGGGCCCGTCCTGGAAGGAGAAGCGGTGGTGACGCTCCTTAAAAACAGCTCCGAGATCAGGTACAGCCTGCGGCTCCGGGCCAGAGAAAACATGTACCTCAGATACCTTAGAGGTCCCTGGCTGAAGGTGGGCTGCGGGTCCTTCGGCACCGAAAAGACCGACGCCATATTTCCGGGCATCGACTGGGTGGTGGGCAAGGAATGGTCCAGCGGCAACGACTGGTTCAAATATCCCTGGGCCGAGAAGTTTGCCCCCTTCGTCAATAAAGTTTCCGCTCCCTGCATGTGCGTTTCTCACGACGGCGACGCTATCGGAATCAGCTGGGATCCGGACAACTGGGCTTCCCGCTGGTTCAATTACAGGAGCCACGGAATTCAGCCCGTGTTCGCCGTGCCCAACTTTATTGACCGCGACGACAACTCGCTGCTGGGCCTTATGGTGCCTCAGGCGGAAGGGCTCAAGGACGAGAACCAGATATACGCCGAGCCCCCGATGGAAGTGCATCTCGACCAGCAGTTCAGGATCGACGCAACCATTGCCCTCTGCAAGGGCAATTCCGCTGACTGGATGGCGGAGTACGTAAAACGTTCCGGACTCCCTGAGATCCCGGGGATCGATGACCGGGCAACCTACGAAAACGTGCTTAAAAAGATCGCGTACCATTTTAACACCAACCTGTTCGACAATGAAAAAGGGTTCGGCTATCCTCAAAGAAACGCCTATTCATTCGGCGTTCCCGGCTGCGTGAGGCGGTTCGTGGAAGCGTTCCCGGAGGATCCTTCAGTCCCCGGATTGAAAGAAAAAATAGCGATATGCGACGAAAGATCGGGCCGGACCGCCGCTGCCGCTGCTGCCGCAAAAGCAGCCGAAGTGCCCAAAACTCCCGAAGCGGAAATGGAAGAGATATTGAAGAAGACCTCCGGGCTCATAATCAGAGCGGACGGCATCATAAAAGACCAGCGGGAAGACGGAACGTTCCGGTTCGAGCCCGACGGCAGGCACTACAGGAAAGACGACTTCACGGTCGCCCGGGTGTTCGCAGAGCCTATGGGCCTGGCGGAGGACACGGCCCTCGATATGAATATGCTGCCCGCCATATCGCTCCTGGATATTGCCGCCGCGCTGAAAAAATACGAAGGGTACGAAGAAGAAGCGGACAGGATCGCCAGAGCCGCGCTGAAAGCCGTTGACGCCTGCGACGGAGATATAAGGCCCGAAGGGGGAGACTTCTGGGAGACACCGCTGCACGCCGCCAACCTGTTTGCCGCCGGACACGCCGCCATTGCCTGCGAACTGGCATACAGATATACCCGGGAGCGTAAATACAGGGAAAAGGCGATATACTGGATCAGGACGCTGCTGCCCTTCACCCATCTGTGGGAGCCGGAAGGGAAGCCCATGCTCTACAACACCAAGCCCTGCCTGTGCTCCAGCGACTGGTATTTCGCCAACTGGGTGAGAGACCACGTGCAGTGGGAAGTGCTTAACGTATTCGCCCATTCATGCTCCGAAGGCATAAACTGGGCCGAGACAGACCGGGAAATAGACTGGACCAGGTACCACAGAGGCATAACGCTGGCCGCCGCCAGGTGGATGGTAGATCACACGAAAGAAAAGTGGATGCCCCACAACATTCCCGACACGTATGACGATTACGCCCGGGGCGCCTTCGACGGCTGCTTCCCGGACACCCACAACGCGGCTTCCGGCAATTACGGCGGCATGTTCATATCTCCCTCCGCTATCGCGGACAACGTTTTCGCCATCCTTGATTTAATGGACCGTAAATGATAAAATCACACCGAAACGGAGGTGGGACGGTCAATGCCGATCAAAATCCCCAACGATCTGCCGGCGAGAGAGATTCTCCGGAATGAACACGTATTCGTAATGGACGAGGACATGGCGTTTAAGCAGGATATAAGACCTCTTAAGATCGCCATAATGAACCTTATGCCCACTAAAGTAGTCACAGAGACTCAGCTCATGCGGATGCTCTCCAACACGCCGCTTCAGATAGACATAACCCTGCTCCATCCCGGCACCTACGAGTCCAAAAACGCTCCCGCCGGGCATATGGAAGCGTTCTACAAGACCTTCGACGACATCAAAGATACCAATTTCGACGGCCTTATCATCACAGGCGCTCCCGTGGAGAACCTGGATTTCGAGGACGTGAAATACTGGAACGAGCTGTGCAGGCTGATGAAATGGTCCAAGGAGCACGTGACCACCACGCTCCACATTTGCTGGGCGGCTCAGGCAGGCATGTACTACCACTACGACGTGCCGAAAGTCGATCTGGATAAAAAACTGTTCGGAGTGTACCCGCACTACGTGCTGAACAGGCGCACCAGGCTCCTGAGAGGGTTCGACGACGTTTTTTACGTGCCCCATTCCAGATACACCGGCACGAAGCTGGAAGACGTGCTGAAAGTCCCGGATCTTGACGTGCTGGCCATGTCCGACAGGGCGGGGCTGTGCATCTGCGCCTCTCACGACAGGCGCCAGATATATATGACGGGCCACCTGGAGTACGACAGGGACACGCTCAAGCTCGAATATTTAAGAGACAGGGACAAGGGCCTTGACACGGCCATACCGGAAAACTATTTCCCGGACAACGATCCCTCAAAAAAGCCCTACCATCAGTGGCGTTCCCACGCATATCTGCTGTACGCCAACTGGCTTAACTATTACGTTTATCAGGCCACTCCCTACGACCTGGCCGAGATCAACGGCGAGTTCAAACCGGAAAGAAAAGGGGAGTAAGAACAGACGATGGAAGACCCGAACGTCCTTGAAAAAGATATCGAACCGGTGGCGGGAACGGCGGAGCTGCTTTCGGAAAGCGCCGAAAAGCCCGTGATCGAAGCCGCTCAGGCGACCGCGCCCGCATTGACGGAGACCACTGCATTGACGGAAGCTAATGCCCCGGCGGAAGCGCCCGCTTTTGCCGAAACGTCCGCCACGGCGGGAGAGGATAACAGGAAGTCCGGCAAGAAATTGACGGTCAAGCGGGACGTGCGCAGCTATATCCTTTTCTTCGGGATCATGATATTCGTTGCCGCGGTGGTGGTCTGCGTCCTTATGCTGCTACCCAAAAAGAATCCCAACGCCGGAAACGGCACGGACAACGGCATTGCCCGCAGCTTTATGTTTCCCTTCGTCTTTACGGACGAGCGCAGCAACCTTTACGTGCTCAAAAGCGGCGACGCTGCGCCCGACGAGATCGACGACAGCGTGGAAGAGGCGGTGCACGTGGCGGGCAGCGGCACGGTAATGTACCTCAGGGAAAAAGAACTGTTCGAATATGACATAAGCGGAGGCAGGCGCAGGCTGGTGGCTTCCGACGTAAAAGAATATTCACTTTCCGGCGACGGGTCACTCATCGTTTATATGACCGGCAAAGGCTCCCTGGTCTGCTCCAGCGGAAAAAAAGTGACGGAGCTGGCTTCCGCCGAGGAAGGCGCCCCCGAGATCTTATACACCGTAGGACAGTCCTGCGTGGTGTTCCTGAGGGATTGCGACGCTGCGGCCGGGATCGCGGAACTGTGCAGATATACGGTCGACGGAGGAGTGAAGTCGCTGGCCGGGGGCGTGTCGATGTACCACCGGCCCGGCGTGTCCTCGGGAGACAAATATTATTATTGCCGGGAAGGTTCCGACCTGCTCATCATGAACGCCAGGGGGAGCGTGCTTGACCGCGTCGCCGGAGGAGTGCCGGTACCTGCCACCAAATCCGTGTCCATGTACGAAAACGTAACGGATATAAAGGTGTTCGACGGCAACGCTCCCGTCACTTTCCTGTATTCGGAGCCGCAGATCTCCGCTGCTTCCGAGAACGGCGCGTCGGACCGTGCGGACAATTCCGTGTCCCTGCTGTATTTCAACGGCAAGACGTCCTCCGTCGTGGCCGGGAACATATACCGGGTCATATACGCGGCAACGGATCACAAACTGCTGATCTACAGCGTGAAAGAAGGGGAGTCGGAGCGGGTCTACCGTGTCAACAACAAGGGAAAGGCCGAAGAGATCATCACCTTCGACGCGGTCCGTAAGAGCTTCCTGTACGATCCCGATTCGGACTATCTGTACTTCCAGGATCAGGAAGGGGCGCTTTACAGACTGAACGTATACAATCCGTCCAAGGGCCCCTCGCTGGTGTCCGAAAGCTCCGCCACCCTGTACAAATACCCCAACAAACCTTTCGTGGTATTCACGCTTCCTGATTCGGACAAGGCCGTGCTGGTGCATTCCACCAACAGCATACAGCAGTTCGGAGCTTCCGACGAGGCCAGGCTCTATGGCTCTGACGACGAAAAGTACCTTCTCCTCAGGTCTCACGGATACGGCGCCATTTCGGTGGACCTGGCTGACGGAGACTACTATACCAGGATCTCCTCTGACGCGGAATTCCCGCTGTTCTTCGACGGGCGGCTGGAAAAGATCATATACGTTTCCGGCGGCGTGATGCATTACTGGGAAGAGGGCCGGGACAGGGCTCTGGGAGAATACGGGAAGGTCAGCGCCGCTCCGGTGGCATGATTGTCGTTAGATCATTGATCGATATTTAAGAAATGAAAGGCAGAAAAACAAGACCGGCAACGGAACCGAATATCCTGCGCGCGCTGATCCCGGCTGTATTGACCGGGCTCGCCCTGCTGTTGCTTTCCGGGTGCAGGATACGGCCGGAAGAAGATCTGCCCCCCGTGACCATTGACGTTGTCATAACCGCCGCTCCCACGGAAGAATCGGGCCCCGCGCCCACGGCCGTTCCCACCGCCGCTCCCCAGGAAGAGGCTCCCATATCTTTTTCCGACATCAATTTCGAGAACGCCGTCAGGGAAGCCATCGGCAGGACGGTGGGAAGCATATATCCTTCGGACCTCAAAGACATAAAGTCCTTCACCTCCAGAGTAAGCGGCATCGTCAACATAAAAGAGATCGTCTATTTTACCTCTCTGGAAGAGCTGGATCTCATGGGCAACCGCATAGGAGACCTGACGCCGCTCACCGCCCTTCGCAACCTCAAAAAGCTCAATATCGCCAAGAATTTCACCGTAATGACCGGGGACAGGGAGAAGGGGCTGGACATTTCGCCCCTGGGATCACTTCCGCTGCTGGAATACCTGGACGCCTCAAACAACCTCATAACCGACGTGTCCGCCCTGGGCTCCCTCAATATGCTCCGGTGGCTGGACATACAGACCAACAGGCTGAAAGACCTTAACGGGCTGGAGGACCTGACGTCCCTGGAATATCTGAACATATCCAACAGCTTCCACTCCGACAAGGACAACAATCCCGCCGGCATAACCGACATATCCGCGTTGTCCGGCATGGTCAATCTCAAGACGCTGTATATGCAGAACGGCAGGGTGAGTTCCCTTGCCCCGCTGACCACGCTCACGAAGCTGGAATACGTCGACGCCTCCTACAACGCCATCAGGATCATACCTAATATGAGCAGGATGTCGTCGCTCAGAACTTTGATAATAAAATCCAATTTCATATACGGGCTGGAGGGGCTCATCAGCCACCCGTCGCTTACGCTCCTGGACGTCAGGGACAATTTCGTTTCCGTGATCAACGTCATTCTGACGATGCCGAAACTGGAGGCCGTCTACCTGGACGGCAATCCTGTGGTCAATTACGGGCCTCTCGACGTTTTCGAAGCGCTTAAAAACGGCACCTACGTGCCTCCGCTGCCGGTAAAGCCGCCGTCCGGTCCTGAGACGGAAGGTACTACCTGATATTTCGGGCGGTGAGCGTATGGGCATAAACAGAAATCCTACGGAAGCGAATAAAGGGGCAAAGACCAACATACAGTGGTTTCCCGGACATATGGCCAAGGCCAGGCGGCTGCTGGCCGAGAACCTTTCCAAGGTAGACGCGGTGGTGGAACTGCTGGACGCCAGGGCGCCCCTGTCCTCCGAAAATCCCGAGATCGACAAGCTGCTCAAGAACAAGCCGAGAGTGGTGGCGGCCAACAAATCGGATCTGGCCGATCCGGCGGTCACTGCCGAATACGTGCGCATTTTCAAGGAGAGAGGGATCAGGCTGATACCGGTGGATTCCCGCTCCGGCGCAGGCACCGCCCAGGTGAGGGAAGCGCTGTTCGAACTGATGGCCGAAAAGCTCAGCCGCAAAGCCGAAAAAGGCCTGCAGCAGTACACCATAAAGACGATGGTGGTGGGCATCCCCAACGTGGGAAAATCCACTTTCATAAACAGGCTTCTTGGCAGGAACAAAGCCGTTACCGGAGACCGCCCGGGCGTCACCAGGGGAGAGCAGTGGCTGAGAGTGGACGACAGGATAGTGCTGCTGGACACGCCGGGCCTGCTGTGGCCCAGATTCGACGACCAGCGCACCGGTTTCGTGCTCTCCTGCGCCGGTTCCATAAAGGACGACGTAACGGACCGCTCCGAGATCGCTTCCTTCCTGCTTTTATATCTTCTGGACAATTACAAAGGCGTGCTGGCTGACAAATACGGCATCGACGAGGCCGCAGTCTTAGAGGAAGCCGCGGACAATACGGTGTCCAGACTGGGCACGGTGGGTTTTCGGGCGCTGGAAGAGGTGGCCCTCAAGAACGGCTGCCTCCGCAAAGGCGGGGTGGCGGACGTGGACAGGGCATCCGCGAAAGTGCTTGACGATCTTCGTGCCGGAAGGCTGGGACGCATTTCCCTCGACCTGCCGGAAGGCTTTACGAGATGAGCGAATAAAGGCAACGGGAGAGATCAGGTTGACCGACGAGAGATTTTTCGAGATCACTAAATACGAGCGGGAACTGCAGGGAAAGGGAGTCAGGATCATTGCCGGGCTGGATGAAGCCGGGAGAGGCCCGCTGGCCGGACCCGTTGCCGCGGGGTGCGTCATTTTCGCCTGCGAAGGGCCTTTCCCCAGAGCAGACGATTCCAAAAAACTGTCCGAAAAGCAGCGCGAGAAGCTGTATGACGATATAAAGGCCGGCGCCCTTGGCTGGGGAGTGGGTCTGGCGGACAATAGCGAGATCGACGAGGTCAACATCCTGAACGCCACCTACAGGGCAATGCGCAGGGCCGTCGACGCCGCGCTCGCAGACGCTAAAGAAAAGGCCGGAATCGATATATTGCCCGAGATTATATTGGTGGACCACGTGCACGTGCCGGGTCTCGCTATCGATCAACTGTCGATAACACACGGGGACGCCTTGTCCGTGACCATCGGTTCCGCATCGATCATGGCGAAAGTCACCAGGGACAGAATGATGAACGAATACGACGCCGTTTATCCCGGATACGGTTTTGCCAAACATAAAGGCTACGGCACGAAGGCCCATTACGACGCTATCAACGCCCTGGGCGTGTCGCCCATACACAGAAGATCCTTCCTGAAAAATCTGAAAGATCACGCCTGAAGGCCGGACGGCACCGGCGGACCGGAGAGAAGCACGATATGACCGTTAAAGATCCCAAATTCATAATATCCGCCGTGAGACCGGACCAGTATCCGGAATCCGATATGCTGGAAGTGGCTTTCGCAGGCCGGTCCAATGCAGGCAAATCCTCTCTCATCAACGCTCTCGCGGGCCGCAAAAAGCTGGCTTACAGCGGGAGCACCCAGGGGATGACGAGGCAGATAAACTTTTACGACATCGACGGGGAGATAACGTTCGTGGACCTTCCCGGCTACGGTTACGCCGCCGTTTCCAAGGATCAGAAAGCCCTCTGGGGAAAGGTCATTGAAGAGTATCTGAACGTGCGGCCCCAGCTTTATATGGTGATATTGCTGATGGATGCCAGGCACGATCCGTCCGGCGACGATCTGACGATGTACGAATGGATAAAGGCTTCCGGCCTGGAATATGCCATAGTATTGACCAAGTGCGACAAACTCTCCCGCATGCAGGTGCTGGGCCGGGTCAGGGAGATCGGCCGGATCCTGGGGGAGGAGGACGGCGGCAAACTGTTCCCGGTGTCATCCACGGACAAGAAGGGCATACCTGAACTGTGGGAGGTCATAGACAGGGCGTTCGAAGAAGATTGACGGCGTCCGGAGAATAATGACGGAATTATAAAGTTGACGCGTTCCAAGGGTATGTAGTAAAATCCCCCTGAGTATGGTTCGCGGCCGCTGCCGGAGCCGTACCCGCGGCAGAGCGTTTATGCCGCACGCAGCACGGAAGCGAGGGGACGCGGAATGAAAAAGTGTTTTATCGATCTCAAAACGGCAGAGGAACTGTCTAAAAAATATCCCACACCTTTTTACGTATACGACGAGCAGGGCATACGGAACGGCATACGCGCCCTTAATAAAGCTTTTGCCTGGAACGAAGGTTTTAAGGAATATTTCGCGGTGAAGGCCTGTCCCAACCCCTTCCTTATGAAGATCATACACGAAGAAGGCTGCGGTATGGACTGCTCGTCCTACTGCGAGTTGGTGCTCTCGGACAGCATCGGCCTCTCCGGCGACGATATAATGTTCTCCTCCAACGTGACTCCGGGAGAAGATTTCGAGTACGCCAGGAAACTGGGCGCGGTGATCAACCTGGACGACGCCACAATGGTGGATTTCCTTGCCGCCCACGGAGGCATCCCCGAAGAGATCTGCCTGAGGTACAATCCCGGCGGCGATTTCTCCATAAGCGGCGCCATCATGGGCAATCCGGGAGACGCTAAATATGGAATGACCGAGGAGCAGCTCGTCGATTCCGTGAAAAAGCTTCAGGCAATGGGCGCCAAATCTTTCGGCATCCACGCGTTCCTGGCCTCCAACATGATCGATCCGGACTACTATCCGGCACTTTCCGAAATACTGTTCAAACTCTCCGTCAGGGTCAATGAACTCACCGGAGCCCGGGTCACTTTCGTGAACCTTTCGGGAGGCATCGGCATACCCTACAAGCCGGAAGAAAAAGGGCCCGACCTGGAATACATCGGGGCAAAAGTGAAAGAGGCGTACGACAGGATAATCGTGCCTTCTCCCTTGAAGTCCCTGGCTATCAAGGCGGAACTGGGCAGATATATCACCGGTGCCCACGGCATACTGGTGACGAGGGCGATCCACCAGAAGCACATATACAAGGAGTACGTGGGAGTTGACGCCTGCGCCGCGAATCTGATGCGGCCGGCCATGTACGGAGCGTACCACCACATAACGGTGCTGGGAAAAGAAAATTGCCCATGCGATCATATATACGACGTCACGGGAGGATTGTGCGAGAACAACGACAAGTTCGCCATCGACCGCCGCCTTCCGAAGATCGACAACGGAGACCTGCTGGCGATCCACGACGCCGGGGCCCACGGGTACGCCATGGGGTACAACTACAACGGAAAACTTAAGTGCGCCGAACTGCTGCTGACGCCTTCTAAAAAGGCTGAGGACGCTGTCCTGATAAGGCGGGCGGAAACTCCGGCGGACTATTTTTCCACATTCGATTTCTGCGATATCATAAAATATCCGGAGGAGGGGACAACGTGACAGACAAGGCTTTTTCGGAAAACACGGCCGGATCCGGCGTCGCGGCTGAAGGCGCTAACGGCGGCGTCAACAAAGACATTGCTTCCCGCATCAGGGAACTTCGCGAGATAAGCGATATGGAACGCTCCGAACTTGCCGGAGCTCTGGGCCTCAGCGAAGAGGATTACGCCAGATATGAGGACGGGGAAAAGGATTTCCCCGTAAGCTTCCTGTACGAGATCGCCGCCATATTCAAGGTGGACCTGACGGAACTGCTCACGGGCACCGCGCCCAGGCTGGCCAACTGCTCCATCGTGCGAAAAGGCGAGGGGATAGCCGTCGACAGGTACGAAGGGTACGATTTCGAGAGCATCGCATATAAATTCATCGGCCGCAGGATCGAGCCCATGATAGTTACGGTAGGCCCCGAGACCGAGACAGCGCCGCCCGAAATGGTGTCCCACTCCGGCCAGGAGTTCAACTTCGTGCTGGAAGGGCAGATAACGGTGCTGTTCGGTAACAGGAAATTCCTGCTGAACGAGGGTGACTGCTTCTATTTCGACCCCACGGTGCCTCACGCCCAGTGCGCGGCCGGAGGCAAGGCAGCCAGATTTTTAACGGTCATAATGCCCTGACAGATTTTGAGTCGGGCCATCGGTTGGAGATGTTCAGATGAAAGACGCTTTACTGAAGCGGTTTTGTCCGCGGCTTGAATTCGATTCTTACGAGGACTTCAAGCAGAATTTTACGATAAACGTTCCTGAGGATTTCAATTTCGGGTACGACGTGGTGGACGCCTGGGCCGAACTGGAGCCGGGTAAAAAGGCGCTGGTATGGTGCAACGATCACGGCGAGGAGAGGCTGTTCACTTTCGACGACGTTAAGGCGTATTCCAACAGGATATGCAATTATCTCGTTTCCCTGGGCATCCGCAAGGGCGACAGGGTGATGCTCATAATGAAGCGCCGCTGGGAGTACTGGATGACCGCCACCGCGCTACACAAGCTGGGGGCCGTCATGATACCCGCGTCTTTCCAGTTGACGGAGAAGGACCTGATCTACCGCATCAATTCCGCCGGGGTGAAGATGATCGTCATAGCGGAGGACGAGAATATAATCGCCCATGTGGAAAATTCACTTGACCGCTGTCCCACCCTGAAATACAGGGCAATGGCCGCTTCCGACCCGCTGAGGATCCGCGACGGCTGGCTGGACTACGACAAGGGCTTTATGGGCTGCTCCAGCGTTTTCGACCGCCCATCCGGCGAAAACGCCGTCTCCGCCGGCGACGAGATGATAATATATTTCACCTCCGGCACCACCGGCATGCCTAAAATGGTGCTCCACAAGCAGTCCTACCCCCTGGGCCACATACTGACTTCACGCTACTGGCAGCAGGTAGAGGACAACGGCCTTCATCTTACCGTTTCCGATTCCGGCTGGGCCAAATTCTCCTGGGGCAAGATATACGGCGGCTGGCTTTCCGGCACCGCCCAGCTGGGCTACGACATGGACAAGTTCGTGCCCGAAAAGCTCCTGGGCGTCATCGAAAAATATCGCATAACCACCTTCTGCGCTCCCGCCACCATGTACCGCTTCATGATAAAAGAAGACGTGTCCAGGTTCGACCTTTCCTCCATCCATCACTGCTGCATGGCAGGAGAGCCGCTCAATCCCGCGGTGTTCGACCAGTGGGAGGCGCTCACGGGCCACAAGCTGTACGAGGGCTTCGGACAGACCGAGACGCCGGTGCTGATGGCCAATTTCGAATGGATCACTCCAAAGCCCGGCTCTACCGGTAAACCCTCGGCGATCTATAACATCGCGCTGGTCAGGGAAGACGGAAAAGAGTGCGAGATAGGCGAAGAAGGGGAGATAGTCATCAGAGGCGCCAAAGAGCATCCTCCGGTGGGGCTTACCGCCGGATATCTGGGCGACGAAGCGGCCAACGAAAATCTGTGGCGCAACGGAGATTTCCACACCGGCGACAACGCCTGGATGGACGAGGACGGATATATCTGGTTCATCGGAAGAGTTGACGACGTTATAAAATGCTCCGGCTACAGGATCGGACCCTTCGAAGTGGAATCCGCCCTTATGACCCATCCCGCGGTGCTGGAATGCGCCATCACGGCGGCTCCCGATCCGGTGCGCGGCCAGGTGGTAAAGGCCACCGTTGTGCTGGTCAAGAACCGGGGCTACGAACCTACGGACGAGCTGCGCAAGGAGCTTCAAAACCACGTTAAAAAAGTGACTGCGCCGTATAAATATCCCAGGATACTGGAATTCGTTGACGAGCTGCCCAAGACCATCAGCGGCAAGATCCGCCGGGCGGAGATCAGGCATCACGACAACGAAAACGGCTGAACCGGCATTGACGGCGGCGCATGCCGGTGCGCCTAAGACCATAAACTGAAACTGAAGGCAACTGTATGGACCCCCTGACTCTGACCGGACAAATACTGGGCTTCGTGGCGATGGCGCTGATCGTGCTGTCGTTCCAGTTCAAGGACAACAAAAAGCTGTTCATAATACAGGTGGGTTCCTGCGTCTTCTTCGTGCTCCACTTCCTGTTCCTGGGGCTGGGCGGAGACGCTTCGGCCTATTCCGGAATGGCCCAGAACGTGCTGGGGCTTATTTTCCGCGTCATCGTTCTGGCAAGTTCCAGATATCCTAAATTGAAAAATCCCGTGACTATGTCGCTGATCGCCGCGGCAATGGCCATAGTGGCCGCCGTCACCTACACGGGCAACATCGCCGAACTGCTTCCGGTGGTGGGCAATTTCGTCTGCCTGGGCGGCATCTGGACCGGCAACGCCAATATCATCCGCATAACCCAGCTGGCGGGAGTTTCTCCCTGCTGGCTGACCTACGACATAATACTTTTCTCCATTTCCGGCATACTGGTTGAGACGTTCAACATCGCGTCCATCGTGATCTATTATATCCGCAGAGCCGTGAGTAAACGCCGCGCCCGGTCCGAGGCTGAGGCAGCTAACGAACAGCCTGTGGCGGAAACGGAGGCCGGTCAGTCCGAAACGGCTGAAAAGCTCCCGGATACGTAAAAAAGCAAAAAGCCGGGATCCGTAAAAGAGTCTGTAAAAAAGTCCGTAAAAAAGTGCTTTACAAACCGGACCCGACAGTATATAATACGCCTTGCGCTTCGGGGTGTAGCTCAGTTTGGCTTAGAGTGCTTGCTTGGGGTGCAAGAGGTCGCCTGTTCAAGTCAGGTCACTCCGACTCGAAAAAAAGATCGCCGGTCATTCGGTCTTCCGGATGGCCGGCGATCTTTATGCAAAAACGTTTTTGCTGCTTTTTTCTATATTTCGAAAGGGATCCCTTCCCGCATCACGATCCGGACGTTGACCGCGTCACGCACCGCGCGCATTTCGTGGTCGGAGGCTTCGGTGGGAGAGAAAGAATATGATTCGTTGTCCGGGTCCGGGAGACGGTCTATCGACAGGCAGTATGGCGCGGCGGAGAGGCGCTCCCGCCAGTCGTCGAAAGCCATGATCAGCTGGCGAAGCGTTGCCGTTCCGAGCTCAGCGGGGATGATGGCTCCGTACATATCGCATTCGTGGAACAGTTCCAGTTCGTGCCTGAGTTCCGGGGGAAGAGATGCGAACCGGGCGGGATCTTTATAGATCACGTCGTGGAACTGTATGAGGCGCAGCACGTGGAGCTCTTCTTCCGTATAGTCCCCGGAGTCCAGCGTCAGGGCGTAGATATATGCGCTGACGTTCTCGTGGCCGGGAAAGTGCATGGCGCCGTTGCTGCCTTCGGTCTTTGCGTAGACCTTGCCCACGTCGTGATACCTGGCGGCTCTCACGAAATCTTCCGAGATGTTAAGCTCCCGGGCGGCTTCCTCCACCATGCGGGAGTGGTTGTCCGCGTTTTCCAGATGGTATTTTCCGGTCTGAGGCACGCCTTTCAGCCTGGCGTATTCTTCCTCGAGATCCGTCGTGCCGGGGGAGTAGTTGACGAAATGGACTCCCAGGCCGAAGCCTTCGTCGGGAACGGGGCACTCGAAGCAGCGCAACTGGTTTATTATCACTTCTTCCGGCGTGAGCGAGGAACCCGGCTTGGGCTTCAGCCTTGCGGCGCACTCGTCGGGGCGGCGCAAAATAACGTACGACTCCGCTTCGAAACCCTCTATGTTTTTAACCATATTGATAAAGTTCCGGCGCCTCCTGGAAGAGAGGTTGCGGGAATTGAATATCACGTTCCTGCCGCTTTTAAGAAGCCGCCTGGCCCGTTCGTGGGCAACGCCGTACAGCGCCGTCTTGTCCTTGGCCGGTATGCCGGACGCGGCAAGCTCTTCGCGGATCCTGTCCACCGACAATACCTCCGCGTTCCTTTCCGTTGCCAGTTCTTCTGCGAATTCGGTCCTTCCGCTGCCGGAGAGGCCGGTTAAAATGATAAGTTCAGGCATATTGACCCCGCTTGCTCGGGCCGCTTTGGCGAAACGGTCCATCCGGTGTGATTGTATAATATTTTCCGCTCCGGGGCAAGAGGCGGACCGTCGCGCGAAAAGCAGCGCGGACAGGCGGGAAAAGGCGCAATGGCCGGCGGGAAAAGGGCGGTATTATTGACATATAACGGTCCCTCGTTTATAATTCCTTAACAGAAAGTTCCACAAAAAAACGGCTTCATCTATAAAACCGGAGGAATATTTTATGAGAGAATTTTTTGGCATAGGCGGATACCAGCGGCCCGCGGACGGATTCATGTCCTGGCAGCATATCCTGTTCGTGTCCTGCTTTATGGCTGTGATGATCTTCCTGGGCATATTCCTGGGCCTCAGATACAAGCACAGGAGCGAAAAAGAAAAGAACAAGGTCCTTATAATAACAGCCATCCTGATGGATTCCATCGAACTGTTCAAGATCATATTCATCTGCTTCCGCAATCACGACCCTATGGCCTGGAAGCTGATGCTGCCGCTGTTCTTCTGCAGCATCCCGCTGATAGCGCTGCCTCTGGGAGCGTTTTCCAAGGGACGGGTCAAGGAAGCCGCCATCGACTTCGTGTTCATATTCGGCCTGCTGATCGCCTTTATGGGCACCTACGGAGCGGGCAACAACTTCGGCACCTACCCTGTGCTGTGCTTCGACAATTTCGTCTCCTGCCTGACCCATTCCATCGCCGGCTTCGCGGCGCTGTACCTGATCATCTCCGGCATGGTGACGATGAAGAAACAGAACATCGGCATCTCATTCGCCATCCTGGGCGTATACTGCGTGGCTGCATATATCGCGGATATAATCATCCCGTACAACTACATGTTCCTGATGCGGGGCGACGGCACTCCCTACGACATATTCTACAACCTGGTCAACGGTAATAAAGTGCTTTATCCGCTGATCGTGGTGGCGCTGTTCATGCTGTACATAGTGATCTTCTACGCGGTCTTCTACCTGATCAAGAAAGCGAGAGCGAAAAAATGAAAGCAAAAAGGCTCCTTTCGATGCTGATACTGGCGGCGATGCTGTTGTCGCTGCCTGCCGCTTCTTCCGCCGGCGCCGCCGACGGAGGGATATCTTCCAAACTTACGGGCTCCGTGCCTGCCTGGGCCGTCAGCTCCTCGAACCGTTTCACCTTCGATTTCTCCGAGGAAGATATCACTTATTATTCTCAGCACGAGGCGCTGCAGCTCACCGCCAGGGCGGGCATAGAGATAAGTGGAGGAAGGCTTACGTGCCAGTCCGGAAGAGCCATGGTCTTCGCCACCAGGGGCGCCCTGGGAGACGATTACGGCATTGCGGGCGGCTCCACGGGATTCAAGCTCAGCATCACCGGAGGCACCGTTATCGTGCTGCTTCGGGATCAGGACACGGAACTTAAAAAGACCGACTCGGGCATGCGATTCTCGTTCACGGACACCGCGCTCTCCGTAAAGGACGATTTCACCAAGGTGCACGCCTCGGTCGACGTGTCACGGTTCTTCGCAGGGGGCAGGGAAGCCTCTGTGGAGATCACCGACAAGCCCTACGGGTTTACGGCTGCGATCGACGGAGAAACGGTGGTCACGGTCTCCTATACGGAAAGAGCCGCGGCGGAGAGCGGATACAGCGTCAGCAACTATGCCTCAGACCTCGTGATATACGACGGATCCGGCAATGAACTTGCCCGTTCGGAAGGCAGCACCATGCAGCGGGCAGGGCATATGCTGTTGTGCGTGGACAAACTGGAAGGATATATCGACGACTTCTGGTTCGACCGCACGGAGATCGACCAGAGTTTGCCCGAGACCGATACCGCCCGCAGCATAGATTATGGCAACTGGGTGGCAACGGACGATCTGGGCAGGACCACGGCGTTGTCCGACTCGGTCGGGGAGACGAAGCAGGACAAGGTAGTGGGAGTGTTCTATTTCCTTTGCTGGGTAGGCGCAGGCATACACGTTCAGGACAACACCAAGATATATCTGGAGCAGGGCGTCGACGGCCTGAAGTCGTATCTGGAACAGCGGGGCGGGGAAGCCTACTGGGCGGAGCCCTACTTCGGCTACTACAGGAACACGGACGCCTGGATCTACAGGAAGCATGCGTATATGCTGGAAGCTGCGGGAGTGGATTTCATATTCCTCGACGTTTCCAATAAAGAAGTGTTTACCGCGGGCCACACGCTGCTCTTCGACACATGGCTGCAGATCAGGAAAGAAGGAGGCCATACGCCTCAGATCTGCTTCCTCACCGGCGACACCCCGTCCACTTTACAGGCGGACGTGAAGAACCTGCGCAAGTCGGTATATTCCGAAAAGAACTGGGAAAAATATGAGGAGCTGTTCTTCAAATGGGAAGGCAAGCCCCTGATCTTCGGCAACATTTCCGGAGTCAACGAAAGCACCCGCCAGTACCTGGAAGAGAACTTCACCGTCCGGGGCTGCTGGGCCTGGTGCGACCAGGACGGCTACTGGACCTGGATGGATGAGACCTGGAAAGACGGCAGCGGCAATTACGTCCAGCACAAGGGCAGGGACCTGAACGGCAATTTCGAGCAGATGTCCGTAACGGCAGGCCACCACGCTTCTTCCAGCAAGGGCAGGAGCTACGTCAACGGCGTCCAGCCAAACAACGGCAAAAACGACTTTATGTTCACCTACGACGAGAGCCGCAAGGGGCTGGGCTTCGCCTCTCAGTGGGAAGCCGCCATCAAGGCAGACCCTTCCGTGATAATGATCACCGGCTGGAACGAGTGGATCGCCGGCAACGGCAGAGGCTCCGACTATATGGCGCTCACGCACATAAACAACGTGTGCTACGTCGACGAATTCAACCCCGAATTCTCCCGCGACGTGGAGCCTATGAAGATCCGGGACGGCGTGGGATTCGGCGACAACTTCTATTACCAGATGGTGGATTATATCCGGAAATACAAGGGCACCGACGTGCTGCAGCCGGCAGAGGGACAGACCTCCGTCGAGCTCGGCGACGTGGACGCCTGGGCCTCCGTTGGCCCCGGATTCAGGGACACCGTGGGCGACGTGGAATTTCGCGACACATATTCCTACGATAAGGCTTTCAAGTACATAAACGGAACGGGCCGCAACGACTTCGACGAAGCCAAGGTCTCCCAGGACGCGGATAATCTGTTCTTTATGGTGAGCACCGTGAACGATATCGTGGCCGGCGACGACTCCACCTGGATGAACCTGCTGATCGATATCGATATGGACCATTCCACCGGCTGGGAAGGCTACGACTACGTGCTGAACCGCTCCCGCACCGGCGATAAGCTGAGCGTGGAAAGGTTCAGCGGCAATTCCTGGACTTCCGAGAAGATCGGAGAAGCGGAATACTCCGTCAGCGGCAGGTATCTCACGCTGAAGCTTGACAAGACGCTCCTGGGCGGCAAGTCCGGCGAAGCCGTCAATTTCGATTTCAAATGGTCTGACAATTCCACCGAGACCGGTAATATAATGGAATTCATGGACCTGGGGGACACGGCGCCCAACGACAGGTTCAATTTCAGGTACGTTTCCGACGCTGAAAGCTACGAAAAGGCAGTCAGCGAGCAGAAGAACGGCAAGTCCGGAAAGGGCAGGCTGAACGTCGTTCCCGTCGTCGTGATCCTTACGGCGGTGCTCGTGGTTGCCGCTGCCGTGGTGGCTGTCCTGATGAATAAGAAGAAGGCAGGCACGGAAGAAACGGCGCCGGAAAGAAAAGATGTAAAAAAGGATTGACCGGGAAGGGATAATCGAGTAGAATTATCCCCGATGTCCCAGTACCTCAGGGGATAGAGGGTCCGCCTCCTAAGCGGAACGCCGTAGGTTCGATTCCTATCTGGGACGTTTGACGCCGGGAGTCCAGAATAAAGACTCCCGGCTTTTTTAAAGGAGAAAAGTATGATCCACAAGAAACTCTCCGAACTCGGGCTGAACGATGAAGTCGAAGGATATTATATCATCAGGAACTGCGGGATAAAGACTTCCGCCAACGGCTCCGCGTTCCTTGCCTGTTCGCTTTCCGATAATTCGGGCAGCATGGAGGCCAAGTGCTGGAGCTATTCCGGCCCCGTGGGAGCCACTTCCAAAGACGAAGGGAAGCCCGTGTTCGTGCGCGGAAAAGTGGGAGAATTCAAGGGCACGCTCCAGCTTACGCTCACTGCGGTGAGATACGCCGAAGACGGGGAACGTTACGACAAGGCGGATCTGGTGCCCGTGGCGCCCATAGATATTCAGGCTGCCGGAAGAGATATCCGGACGATGGTCAATTCCATCGAAGACTCTGATTACAGGCGCATATGCGAGGCGATGCTTGAAAAGTACGGCAGAGCTTTCTCCGTGTGGCCCGCGGCCAAGTCGGTGCACCACGGCTTCGTTTCCGGATTGCTGATGCACACGTACAATATGATGAAGCTCTCCGATTTCCTTGCCGCCCGTTATCCGGAAGTGATCGACAGAGACCTGCTCGTTGCCGGAACGCTGCTCCACGATTTCGCGAAGACCCAGGAGTACGCATGCTCGCAGCTGGGGCTCATATCCGACTTTACCGTAAAAGGGCAGCTGCTGGGACATCCCGTGATGGGCGCCCAGAACGTGGCTGAGACCGCGAAAGAACTGGGAGTGCCCGAAGAAAAATCCCTGCTGCTCCAGCACCTGATACTGTCTCATCACGGAGAGCCCGAATTCGGCGCCGCGGTGCTGCCTCTCACAGCCGAGGCGGAACTGCTCCACCTGGTGGACCTCATCGACAGCCGCATGGAGATATACGCCGAAACGTTCAAGAATATGGAAGAAGGCACTTTCAGCGACAGGATATTCGCCCTGGAAAAGAAGATATACAAACACAAAGAATAAAATACAACGGAGGTTAGGACAATGGCAAACAAGTATGAAGGAACGAAGACCGAACAAAATCTCCTGGCTGCGTTCGCGGGAGAATCTCAGGCGAGAAATAAATACACGTATTTCGCGTCAACAGCTAAAAAAGAGGGTTACGAGCAGATCTCCGCGATCTTCCTGAAGACTGCAGAGAACGAGAAGGAACACGCCAAGATGTGGTTCAAGGAACTCGCCGGAATAGGCAGCACCGCCGACAACCTCAAGGCCGCCGCCGACGGAGAGAATTACGAATGGACCGATATGTACGAAGAGTTCGCTAAGACCGCCGAAGAAGAAGGCTTCGACGACCTGGCTAAAAAGTTCAGGCTGGTGGCCGCCATCGAGAAGCATCACGAGGAAAGGTACCGCAAGCTGCTCAAGAACGTGGAGAACGGGGAAGTGTTCGAGAAGGGATCCGTAAAGATCTGGGAATGCCGGAACTGCGGACATATCGTCATCGGCACCACCGCTCCCGAAGTATGCCCCACCTGCGCCCATCCCCAGAGCTATTTCGAAATTTCGGAAGAGAACTATTGATAAAAAGGGCGGAATGCTGTATAATCCTGTAAAACAGACACGGTGCGGCGCGCCGGTCATTGACGCGCGGCATATTTGAGACAAATAATAAAGTTTTTGAGAGGAGAAAAACTATGGGACTTATTAAAGCTTTAGTCGGTGCGGTTGGCGGCACACTTGCCGATCAGTGGAAGGAATTCTTCTATTGCGAAGCTATCGACGCCGATACCCTCGTCGTTAAAGGCCAGAAGAGGATCACGAGCCGCAGCTCCAACACGAAGGGCAACGACAATATCATTTCCAACGGATCCGGCATCGCCGTTGCCGACGGACAGTGCATGATCATAGTCGATCAGGGCAAGGTCGTCGAGTTCTGCGCCGAGCCCGGACAGTTCACCTACGACACTTCTTCCGAGCCCAGCATCTTCGCCGGCAAGCTCGGCACTTCCATCATCGAGACCTTCAAGACCATCGGGCGCCGTATCACCTACGGCGGCGACACCGGCAAGGATCAGAGGGTGTACTACTTCAACCTGAAAGAGATCACCGGGAACAAGTTCGGCACCGCCAGCCCCGTTCCTTTCAAAGTAGTCATCAACGAGCAGCTGGGATTCAAGCTTTCCGTTGACCTCCGATGCAACGGCGTGTACTCCTACAAACTGGTCGACCCGATCCTGTTCTACACCAACGTCTGCGGTAACGTAGCCGAGAGCTACAAGCGCGAGCAGATCGACGCCATGCTGAAAGCCGAACTCGTTCAGGCACTCCAGCCCGCTCTCGCCGTCCTTTCCGCTCAGGGAGTTTCCTACGACCAGATCCCCGCTCACACCAAGGAGATCAGAGACGCCCTCAACGAAGAGCTGAAAGATGACTGGGGCAAGCGCGGCATCGAAGTCTACTCCATGAACATCGGCGTTCCTTCCATCCCCGAGGATCAGAGAAAGAAGATCACCGAGTGGGAAGAAACTTCCATGACTCTGAATCCCACCGTGGCCGCCGGCCGTATGACCGGAGGCGTCATCTCCGCCATGAACACCGCTGCCGGAAACGAAGGCGGCGCTATCAACGGCTTCATCGGTATGGGTATGGCCATGAACCAGGGCGCAAACAATATCACCGGCCTGTTCGAGCAGGGCGGCCAGCAGGGTCCCGTTAACGGCGCTCCCCAGGCTCCCGTGGCACCCCAGGGCGGCGAGAAAGCCGACGTCTGGACCTGCCCCGTATGCAAGAAAGAAGTAAACGGCGGCAAGTTCTGCCCCGACTGCGGCTGCCCCAGACCTCAGGAAGCCCAGGGCTGGACCTGTCCCACCTGCGGCAGCGTGAACAAGGGCAACTTCTGCACCGAGTGCGGCGCGAAGAGACCTGCCGGCGCTCCTCTGTACCGCTGCGACAAGTGCGGCTGGGAACCCGAGGATCCTAAGAATCCTCCGAAGTTCTGCCCTCAGTGCGGCGACAAGTTCGACGACAACGACATAGTCTGACCGTCCTCCGGATCTCGGAAGCGAAGGATCCAGATCAAGTAAAAAACATGCTGATCCGGCGGCAATCATCGGTTGCTGCCGGATTTTTTCAAAACGGAAGCGGCGTTAGAAGAAGTGCCGCGGCCGGAAAGGCAGGGTGAATCTATGGACCTGATCAAGCGGTTTTTGAATTACGTAAGTTATCCCACCATGTCGGACGAAAATTCCGACACCTGTCCCAGCAGCGAAAAGCAGCTGGCTTTGGCGAAAGTGCTTCTAAAGGAGCTGAAGGCGCTGGGGCTCGAAGCGAAGCTGGACGAGTACGGATACGTGTACGGCTTTTTGAAGCCCAACACGAAAAAGATCAAAGAGCGGGTGGGATTCATTGCCCATATGGACACCTCCGACGCAGTATCTGACACGGGAATAAAGCCCAGGGAACTCAAATACGAGGGAGGAGACGTTGTACTCGGCGGTACCGGAGACAGGCCGGTGGTGATGAAAGCCTCCGACTATCCCTGCCTTGCGAGATACAAGGGCAAGAATATTATCGTCACCGACGGGACCACGCTTCTGGGAGGCGACGACAAGGCCGGCGTTGCCGAAATCGTCACGGCCCTGGAGCAGCTCATAGAGAGCGGCGAGAAGCACGGCAAGATCTCCGTGTGCTTCACTCCCGACGAAGAGATAGGCAGGGGAGCCGATCATTTCGACGTCAGGGGATTCGGAGCGGATTACGCTTATACGGTTGACGGAGGCACGCTGGGCGAAGTGGAATACGAGAACTTCAACGCGGCCTCCGCGAAAGTTGTTGTCCGCGGCATCTCCATACATCCCGGCAGCGCCAAAAACAAGATGGTCAACGCGGCTTCCATTGCCTGCGAGTTCCACAACATGCTGCCCAAGCGCCAGGTGCCTGAAAAGACCGAAGGGTACCAGGGCTTCTTCCATCTCACCGGAATGAGCGGCGGCACCGAATACGCCGAACTGTCGTACATAATAAGGGACCACGACAAGGAGAAGTTCGAGGCCAAAAAGCAGCTGATGCGAGAGCTGGCGGACAAGCTGAACGCCAAACGCGGCGAAGGCACCGTGGAGCTGATCGTAAAAGACTCCTACTACAACATGAAAGACGTGCTGGCGGACAAGATGTACGTGGTGGAAAAGGCGGAGGCGGCAATGCGCGAATGCGGCGTGGAGCCGGTGAGCGTTCCCATAAGAGGCGGCACCGACGGGGCCAGGATCTCATATATGGGCCTGCCTTGCCCCAACCTCTGCACGGGCGGAGAAAACTTCCACTCCAGGTATGAATTCGTCTGCGCAGACGATATGAGAAAGTGCGTGGAGATCATTAAAAAGCTGATGATCGCGAAATAAGCCGGACCTTGACGGGAACGGAACGAAAGGGTATTGACCATGGGATACGTATACGTTTTTTTCGCGCTGCTATTGCTGGTGGCCTTCTTCGTCGCCAATAAATTCGTACAGAAAAAGCTGGGGTCCGGCACCGTTGCCGCGCTCTCATATTCTGCGGTGCGAAATCTTATCAGCGCGCTTATAATGCTGACCGCCTACGCTTTTATGTTCCGGGGCGCTCCTAAATTCACGGGTTTCTCGGTGGTGATGGCGGTCATGCTGGCCGCGCTGGTATGCGCCTATACCATGGTGGGGTTCAAGATACTCGACTACGGCAGCGTGTCGGTGTTTACCGTGTTCCTTATGCTGGGCGGAATGATACTGCCGTACCTGTACGGAGTGATATGGCTGAACGAAGGCACCAACCCCTTCCGCATCGTGGGCATAGTCCTTATGGTGATCTCGCTTTTCTTTCCGCTGCTTGGCATGAAGACGGAAGACGGTACCGGGGCGGTCAGGAGCAAAAAAGGCCGTATACTCTTCGCGGTGCTGTGCTTCCTGGTATTTACCATGAACGGCTTCGTAAGCATCATCTCCAAGACCCACGCCGTCAGGATGTCGGACCAGCTTAGCGTGCTCGTGTCCTTCGTGATGCTTTGCGGCCTGGCCAACGGCCTGCTGTCCCTTTCCGCCATCGGCGTGATCAAGCTGGCGGGGCATTTCAGGAAAGGGAAGAAAGCCCGGGAGCCGGAAGCCCCGGCAGAGGCCGAAACGGTGCCTCAGACGGAAGCACCTGCCATGACGGAAGAAACGCTCCTGCCGGAAGCGGCAGAAGCGGCGAAAGCGGCAGAAGAAACTGAAAAAAGATCCTCTGAGCACGGTTTTCTGGCGCTGCTGAGGACCGCGTTCCCGCTGATCGCGTTGACCGCCATATTCGACGGCGTGTCCTTCTTCTTCCAGCAGCTGGGCGCCGGATCGGTGCCGGCGTCGGTGATGTACCCGATAATGACGGGCGGGTCGATAGTATTGTCCTCTCTGTTCGGATACCTGATCTTCAAGGAAAAGCTGTCGAAGATCGCCGTGATCGGTCTGGCGATAACGTTCGCGTCAACGTTTCTGTTCCTGTTTTGACGTCGTTATGATATAATACGCCGGCCGGGCTTTTCGAGGAGGGACCGCCGCTTGAACGCTGAAAAGGATAACGCAAAAGGTATGACGGTCAATTACGTTGCCGATATCTACACCGGCTTCCCGGACAAGTTCGGGATTCCGAGACAAAGCGGCATCGTGCCGGAACTCACCGGCAGGATAGTTTTCAGGCCGGAATACAGGGACCCCGAGGCTTTGAGGGCCATAGAAGGATTCTCCCATCTGTGGGTGCTGTTCGACTTTTCACTGTCCCACAGGGACAACTGGTCTCCCACAGTGAGGCCTCCCAGGCTGGGCGGCAATGCCCGGGTGGGAGTTTTCGCCAGCCGTTCTCCTTTCAGGCCCAATCACATAGGCCTGTCCTGCGTCAAGCTCATCCGCGTGGAGCACACGAGCGACGAAGGAGACGTGCTAATCGTCGGCGGAGTGGATATGGTGTCCGGAACGCCGGTGATAGATATAAAGCCCTACCTTCCCATAAGCGACAGGCGGGACGACGCGGTGGGAGGATACAGCGACGACAGGGCAGGATACAGGCTGGAAGTGGTGTTGCCCCCGGACGCGGACAAGAAGCTGCCTGAGGAGCTCGTAAAGGGACTTGCAGGCTGCATAGCCGAAGACCCCAGGCCTTCATACCAGGAGGATCCGGAGCGGGTGTACGGCATGGAATTCGAAGGATTTGAAGTGAGATTCAAAGTGGCGGGAGGGACCGCCACGGTGACGGAGATAGAAAGAAATCAGGAGGCTGAGCTTGATGTCTGACGATAACGAACTTAAAAACAAAGAAGGAGAAGAAAAACTTCCCGAACATCAGAAGCCGGAGAGATACGTTGCCCTGGTTTACGGCGGCCTGGAATTTTTCAGCAGACGGGCGAGGGAGGCCGGGGAAGCCGCAAGGGGAGCCGCGGCGCCGTTGCCCGAGGACGAAGCCGATGCCGATGCCGTGGCGGCGGGGGAAAACGTAACGCCGGAAGAAAACGGACCGGCGGAAGAAAAATTGCCCGAAGAGCTCAGGCCCGACGGCCCCGTTATGGAAGCTCCCGTATATGCCGGACCCGAGATGATGGGCCCGCAGGGAGGAAAAGGGGAGAGGCCCAGAAGAAAATACCCCGCGGATTTCGATCCCAGGATCGCCGTGGCGGTGTACGCCGCTCCCGTGAGAGAACCTTCCTCCCGGAACGCGTTCGCCTTCGAACCTTTCGGCCCGGAAAACGGTTCAAAAGAGAAAGAGGACGGCGCACGTCCCGCACCCGGACCCATGATGGTATACGGAGGGCCCGAATATTTCGCGAAAAGAAACGATCAGAGAGGTATGATGGGCGTGCTTCCCGTTGACCCGAGCAAGAAAACGTTCTGCACCGAATGCGGCAGCCTGATCGAGAAAGAAGATTACAAATTCTGCCCCGAGTGCGGCACCCCCGTTAAGAGAAGAGCACCTGAAAAGGCGCCCGAAAAGCCGGAAGACGTGTCTGAAGAATTATGATAGCCAGGGCCCCGGAAAAATTTAAGATCGACCCCGGTTTTCCATACGCTCTTCGGAACTGCGTGTGGGAGATAACTCTGGCGTGCAGCTTTTCGTGCAGATATTGCGGCTCGAAGGCCGGAAAAGCGGGAGAAGGGGAATTGACCACCGCGGAGTGCATGGAAGTGGTGTGGCAGATGCGGGAGATAGGCATGCGCCGCGTCAATCTCATCGGCGGCGAGATATTTATGCGCCCGGACTGGAAGACCGTTGTCGCGGCCCTTTGCGGAGCGGGCATCAAGGTATGCGTCATAACCAACGGCTTCAGGCTGGCGGACGCTGACCTGTTTTTTCTCCGGGACGTGGGGATCGAATCCGTGGCGGTGTCCATCGACGGACCTGAAGAGATACACGACGCCTGGAGGATGAAAGGCAGCTTCAGGGCGGCGGTGGATTCGGTCAGGCGGATCAGCGGAGCAGGCATCCCGGTATCCGTCATAACGGCCCTCAGGAAGGACAACGCTCCGGCACTCATGGATTTCTACCTTTCGGTGATGAAAGACCTGCCCGTATTCGCATGGCAGATACAGTCATGCGCCCCCATGGGCAACGCTGCTAAAAGCGGCGAAGCGGTGAGGTACAGCTTTCGCGACGTCATAAAGACCGTGGCCCGTATCGCGCCGGAAGCGCCTTTCGACGTGGCGATAGCGGACAATATCGGTTATGCGACGCCGGAGGAAAGGCTCGTCAGGAAAGGCGGGTATTTCGGCGGCTGCAGCGCCGGGCTCAGCTCCGCAGGCATCGATTCCGCGGGCAACGTCACAGGCTGCGAGTCCATGCGCGATCCCTCTTTCTTCGAGGGGAACCTCCGGGAAAAGTCCCTGAAAGAGATCTGGTACTCGCCGGACTCCTTCAGATACAACAGACAGTTCGACGAAAAACTGCTGGCAGGAAAATGCGCCGGCTGCCCCGAAGGCGCATATTGCGCCGGAGGCTGCAGGTCATACAATTTCTACACATCCGGCAATATTTACGAATCGAGATATTGCGCCAGAGGAGAGGCATGATATGAGTTTCAGCAAAAGAGCTCTGCAAAATAAAGAGAGAAAGACCGGAGACAGGACAGGCGCCGCGGCGGCTTTTGCCCTCGCTGCCGTCCTGTGCGTTTTAGTGGCGTTTTTTGCCGCGGGCTGCGCAGAAAAGTCCGGCGGGGAAAACGGGAGGACCGCGATCACCACGGATATGCCCTCAGAGGCCGTTAAAAGCCCCTCAGAGGCAACGGAGACCGGAGGAGGTATCGAGTATACCCCCGCAAGCGAAACGCCGGAATTGACCCCTTCTGAGACCCCCACGGCCACGCCTGCTCCCGAACCCACCGAAACGCCCACGCCGGTTCCTACGGAATTGCCCCCCACGGCCACCCCTACGCTTGAACCTACGCAGGAGCCCACGGCCGAACCTACTTTGCCGCCTCCAACGAGCACGGCCACCGCGACTCCCGCTCCTACGGAAGTGCCCAGGACTCCCACGCCCGAAAGGCCCGTTGCCCCGGATCCCACGCCCTACGTGACGCCCGGCGACGACTCCACCTTCGACATCGTGATCAGCATGGTGGGAGACTGCATGCTGGCATCTTATAAGAACGAAGATGCCGAAAACGGATTCAAGGAGCACGCCAACAGGGAAGACCCTAAGTACTTTTTGGAAAAAGTCGCCCATATATTCAAGAGCGACGACCTCACCATCGCCAACCTGGAATGCGTGCTGACGGACAAGGACCTGCCTCCCATCGAGAAGAAGAGCAATCCCGCCTACTGGTATTACGGAAAGACCGACAACGTCCGCATCCTCACCGAGCAGGGAGTGGAGGCGGTATCGCTGGCCAACAACCATATGGACGACTACGGCATCGAGGGCAGGATAGATACCATCGAGACGGTGAAGAACGCCGGGCTGCTTTACGCCGGATGGGAAGAGACCTTCTATTACGAGAAGAACGGCTTCAAGATCGCGGTCATCTGCGCCAACCTGTATTCCAGGTCCGACGGCAACGAGATCGTGAACCTGGTGAAGGAGCAGTCTAAGGTGTCCGATTTCCAGATCGTTTTCTTCCACGGAGGCAAGATGAAGATACACGACCCCGAGGAGTGGAAGATGGAAGCGGCGCATAAGATTGTTGACGCGGGCGCCGACCTGATCGTGGGATGCCACCCCCATATGCTGCAGCCCAGGGAGATCTATAAAGGCGTCGACATCGTCTATTCGCTGGGCAATTTCTGCTACGGCGGCAGCAGGCGTCCGGAGAACCGAACCGTGATCTACCAGGAAACGCTCACGGTCAACGTGGCGGACGGCAAGCTGGTCTCCACCTTCTCGGAGTTCATCCCGTGCTACGTTTACACCGCCGGCGTCAACAATTTCCAGCCTGCTCCCATCACCGATCCGGCCGAAAAGCAGCGGGTGCTGGACTTCATGAACTGGAAATCCATCGATCCGTTGTGATTGACGCGAAAGGCCGAAAGGTATAAAATTAAGCCGTGCCATACAAATAAAGGCGACGGCTTTTTTTATTGCCGTGTCATAGCGGCCGCACGCTCATGCCGTTGCCGGAAAGGAAAAACAATGGATACAGAATTAAGATCCGTCCCTGAAGAGACTGAGATCGCGGTTCCTTCTTCCGAGCAGCCCCGCGTGTACCACCCGGTCAGACGCAAAAAGAGACTGGGGGACAGGCGCGAAGGCCGTTTGCTCCGCACGATTTCCGGGATGACGAAAATGATGCCGTTCATCATGAAGAACCGCAGCGACGGATGCAACACCTACGCCGACGAGTTCGACGTGACCGAATGCGACGCCTTCTGCAAAAAGATGGTCCGGTCCGGCTACACGAATTTCAGCTTCCTGCACGTAATGCTTGCCGCCTACGTGCGTACCGTTTCACAGCGTCCCGGAGTCAACCGCTTCGTCAGCGGCCAGCGCGTCTACTCCAGGAACAACATCGAGGTGGTAATGACCATCAAGAAGGAGATGAAGCTCTCTTCTCCCGACACGGCCATTAAAGTGTTCTTCGAACCCGACGACACCATCCTCGAAGTCTACGAAAAGTTCAACAAGGTCGTGGAGGCCAACAAAAACAGCAAGGAGCTGGACAGCGATTTCGACAAGGTGGCCGAAGGCCTGGCCAAACTGCCCAGACCTATCCTTCGCTTCCTGGTCAAAATGCTCTTCTGGCTCGACTACCACG
>JAEFAM010000018.1 GCA_016287565.1 Clostridia bacterium | reverse complement strand
CGTGGAGAAAGCGCTCGGCATCTCCCGGTACAATTTCTTCAACGCAGGCATAGTGCTGATCAATCGTGAAGAATTCAGGATGCGGTTCATCCTGGACAAGTTCATACACTATCTGCAGCTGTACAATTTCGTGGTGACCCAGGACGAGGACTACCTGAACGTCATCTGCAAGGACCACGTCTACTGGCTGAACCAGCGCTGGAACACGGAAGTGCTGGACAACATTCCCTTCCCTATCGAAGAGGCCAAGATAATCCACTACTGCCTGTTCAGTAAGCCCTGGAACTACCCGGACTGCAAGCACGGAGACATATTCTGGAAATACGCTGCCTGGACGGAAGTGTACGATGAACTCAGGGCGAACCAGGCGGCATATACCGACGAGCAGCGGGAGAGGGACAAGGCAGGAGGCGAAAAACTTTTGGAAACGGCGCGTATCGAGACGGAAAAAGAGAACAATTTTATAGAAGTAGTCAACCAGTCCAGGTCGCTTGACCGGGTGGAGATCGTTCAGAAGATAGAAGATTTCGAGCGCCGCGGCAATTTCTTCGAGGACGTGGAGTCGGATCCTCCGTCAAGAGTCCTTATGCCCGACGAGATCGAATATTACCGCAGCAACATCATCCAGAAGATGCAGACCAAGGCGGCGTTCATGTTTGCCCGGCGGTTCATCAACCGGCTCACGAAGGAGAACAAGTTCATACTGAAGGAGATCCGCGGCATAGAGAATTTCCAGAACCTCTCCTCCGGCGCGATCATCACCTGCAACCACTTCAACGCCCTGGACAGCTTCGCGATCCAGATGGTATACGAGGCGGCTGAACAGCCCAAGCGCACTTTCTACCGCGTCATCCGCGAGGGCAACTACACTTCCTTCCCCGGCTTCTACGGCTTCCTGATGCGGCATTGCCACACGCTGCCCCTGTCGTCGAACAAGGACACGCTGAAGAAGTTTATAAAATCCACGGACCAGATACTGCAGGACGGTCATTTTGTCCTGATCTACCCCGAGCAGGCAATGTGGTGGAATTACAGAAAGCCCAGGCCGTTCAAGAGAGGCGCGTTCACGTTCGCGGCCCGCAACAACGTCCCCGTGCTCCCCTGCTTTATAGTGATGCGGGATTCAGGGTACCTTGACGACGACGGCTTCGCGGTGCAGGAGTACACGGTGATCGTCTCCGAGCCCATCCTTCCCGACCCGGCATTGTCCGAAAAGGAGAACGTGCGCCGCCTGATGTCAACGAACTACGAGATCTGGAAGGAGATCTACGAGCGCGAATACGGGCTGCCCCTGGAGTACATCACCGAGACCGGCAAGGTGGAGTATGACGGGGTGAAGGCGATCGAAACCTGACAGATCAGACGAGAGCGTCAGGTTTCGGCTAAATTCGTCCCGGCGGACGAGCGAAATTGTGCGCGGGGCGCGCAGCTAAATTTGCGCTGGCGCGCAAGTGATATTGTGCTGTGCACAGTGATATTCGTGCTGACGCACGAGTGATATTGCGCGGGACGCGCAGTGATATTCGCACTGACGTGCGAGAGATGGTCGCCTGGCGGCGAATGATATTGAACCCTGACATTATAGCGACAGTGTCAGGGTTCAGTGATATTCGGCGGTGCCGAGTGAAGGTGGATCATTTTCGTTTCGCACTCATTTTTACCTTCCAGAAAGCGCAACCTTTATGAAAACGCCCAGAAATCCAGGCCAAGAGGTAAAATCAGGGCGTTTCGCGCTCATTTTTGGCTTTGAGACAGCGCTACCTTCACGAAAACGCCCAGAAATCCAGGGCAAGAGGTAAAATCAGGGCGTTTCTCGTTCTTTTTTGCCTTCGAGACAGCGCAACCTTTACGAAAACGCCCAGAAATCCGGGGTAAGAGGTAAAATCTGGGCGTTTTGCACTCCTTTCTGCCTTCGAGACAGCGCAAGGTCCCCGGTACAAGCGAAGAAAGCGTTTAGTTGCCGCATCGCGCACAATATCACTCGTGCGTCAGCACGAATATCACTGCGCGCAGCGCAATATCACTCGCCGCCAGGCGAACATCACTGCGCGAAGCGCAATATCACTCGCCGCCAGGCGAACATCACTCCGCGCAGCGGAACATCACTCACCCAAAGGGTGAATATCACTTGCCCGCAGGGCAAATATCACTCGTGCGTCAGCACGAATATCACTGCGCGAAGCGCAATATCACTCGCCGCCAGGCGAACATCACTGCGCGAAGCGGAATATCACTCACCCAAAGGGTGAATATCACTTGCCCACAGGGCAAATATCACTGCGCGCAGCACGAATATCACTCGCACATCAGTGCGAATATCACCGTGCGGACCACAACGATTGCCCCGCACATCACCTTCCGACCGCGTTGACGCATAAGCGGAAGAAAATTTTATATAAATTTTTTAAAATTTTTAGCACTCACCTATTGACAGTGCTAACAATCGGTGATATAATACGGCCAGAACCTGAGAGATGAGGGTTCGGAAACATAATAAATTTAAAGGAGTGAATCAAAATGATGAATATGCTTATACCGAGAATGTACAGAAAGAGCCTGTTTGATGATTTCTTTGACGCTCCGTTTGCCGGCGCGAATACCGGTCTGATGAAGACAGACGTGAAAGCCACTGACACCGGGTACGAACTTGAAATTGACGTACCGGGAATCGATAAAGAAAACATCACGGTACAGCTGGAGAACGGTTACGTTACCGTGACCGCGAAGACCGAGCGCAAGAATGAAGAGGGCAAGGAAAACGGCCACTACATCCGCAGGGAGCGTTTCTCCGGCACCTACAGCAGGAGCTTCTACGTAGGCGAAGACGTCAACGAAGAGGATATCAAGGCCAAGTTCGGCAACGGCACCCTGAAGCTCTACGTCCCCGACAAGGAGAAGCAGCCCAAGGTCGAGACCAAGAAAGTCATTGCCATCGAAGACTGAAACGAAGCAGGTCAGATTGCCCCCGGGCATGACGGTCAATAATTAAAAAACGGCGCGATCCTGTTGCGACAGGTTCGCGCCGTTCTTTAATATTATTCCTGCAGTGTGCCTTCGAAACTGTCAACTTTCCAGATGCCTTCTTCTTTGACCAGTACCAGTTCCACTATGTAGTAAGGGCTGTAGTGATACGTGTACTCCACGCCGTACAGTTCATATCCTGCCTTCGCACCGATCTTGCCGTCCTCGTAAGAATTTATAGATAAATTGTTAAACGCGTACGGGTTCGTGCTCCATGGATGATATCTCATGGCGGGTTCTAAGACTATGTCTTTTACAGCAGGCTGTTTTTTCTCCAGCAATATCATTCCGTCGTACCTTACAGCACGGGCGTCCAGATCGCCGAAAGCCGCGGCAGCCGTTTCTGCCGAATAGGCGGCGTAGAACCGGTCTCTTATCTGATTCCATTCTTCTTTGGTGTACGCGTATGCGGCGGTCTCCGCATCGGGAGCGATCACTCCTGCAGGCACGGTGACGAAGTCGTCCTCGGCTTTCAGGGGCTTGTAGAGGCCGTAATTTTCGAGATAGGCCAGTTTGTCGCGCCGGTCAAGCGCCTCTTTGGCTTCGTCTATAGTTATCGTCGGCGCCGCGGTGTCCGTAAGCAGTTCGAGCACCGTACCGCCGGAAATGCGCCATTTGCCGCAGTCCTTCGTGAATTCTGCAGTGTACGTTTTTTCAGTCACGCCGTCGCGGCAGAGGCAGCGGATATTGACCTTCGCACGGCTGTCGGAATTGTCAACGATCTTGACGTGGTCGATCAGTTTATAATTATCTCCGAACGGTATCACAGGCCCGTCATAGAAAGCCGGATCGGCGTTGTACACTTCTCCGCCGGGATCGCCTCCCATATCAGCCGTTATCCTGAACCGGTTCGTGATGTTTCCGTCGACGTCTACGCCAAACGCAAGGCCCGGCTCCATTACGGTGTAGAGTTGACGCTGCGCAGTGGGGGGATACAGATCCGTCGCTTTCCAGAATAATTTGACCGAAGGCCTGTAATCGAACACCGGCTTGACGCCCTCGAGAGCCCATTTGTCCGGGTCGAATCTCAGCCCGTCGTAAAGGTCGAAGATCACGGCCAGCAGTTCCGCAGCGGTGTCGACTTTTAACTCTCCTTTGTCGCGCTCGAATATGCGTTCATATTCCTCGCGCGCTCTTTGAAACCCGGCCGGGCTTAAGGCCCCGCGACCTTCTTTTTCCAGATATTCCGTCAGACTCTCGGTCGTGAATATCCTGCCCAGATCGTACGTGTCAATAAAATATTCGAACTCGTAGTATGTGTAGATCTCGGCGGCGTTCGTATCATTTAAATACGCGATGTATTCCTGCCTCATCCGGTCGATATCTTCTGAATATATCAGTTCGACGTCGTCCCGGGTCAACTCTACACGGTTGTAATACGGGCTGGCGGTCTGCCATTTTGCAAACTCCAGCAGTTCCTCTTTCGGCACTCCGTATTTTTCGATCTCGTATACGATCCCCGGCCAGGAGTCTGTGTACGCGGTCTTTTTCCTAATTTCCTTATAGTCGGGATCGCTTAGCGAAAAATGAACCGACGGGTCATAATAACCCATTGCCTCCGCGAATTCTCGCGGAAGGTTACAGACTCGCTCTGTGAAGCGATTTCCGAAAGATGATGTGTAAAACCACTGCTCGTCGATGATCCCCTTGCCGACGTGGTCTTTTTCCGGAAAATCGGTATTCTTCCATAAAGCGTATTCTTCGGGATTATCTTCGCGCCATTTCAGCCAGGCGGAATACGATATGTAATAATCCGGTATCTCCGGCGTAGGTTCAGGAGTGGCCGTGGGTTCCGGAGTGTTTGCAGGCTCAGGCGTTTCCGTCGGTATCTGCGTCGGGACCGTCGCAGGCGCCGGGGTCGGAGCTTCCGTCAATTCCGGAGAAGGATTCTTAGAAGGCGCGGCGGTCGGAACGTACGTAGGAGGCGCGGGCGTTTCGGTTTCGAAAGGTACGTCGGGCGTCAATATCGACACGGGATCGGTGCTTCTGAGCTTCTCCCGTTCTCTGCGGTTCCGGTAGGCGGAAAATGCGGCAATGCCTGCCACCAGGAACAGTACGGCGATCGACGCGGCAACGGCAAGGCCTGCCGGGAAATTTTTCTTTCCGGAGCGGCCCGCGCGCTTCCCTGCTGCCGGAGCGGCGTTCGAAGCGCCCACGGCAGGCGCGGGAGTTTCTGCGGCGCCGTGAGCAAACACCGACGCTTCTTCTATCAGATCTCCGCTTATATCTTTCACGCATTCGCGTATCAGTTTTTCGTCGTTCATACGTCTATTCCCTCCTTTGCGAGGAATTCCCGAAGGCCTTTGCGGATGCGCCCGAGAGACGAGTTTACCGTCCCTTCAGGGATGCCCAGCTTGCCGGCGATCTCCTGTATCGAGGCGTCGTAATAATAGCGGGCCACGAAGATCTGCCGCTTCTCTTTCGGAAGACTGTGAAGATATTCGCTGATCAGTGCGCTGACGGTTAGGCGGTCAATGACGTCCGGCTCCGGGGCGGCAACGTTTTCCGCGTCCGTCGCGCTCTCCGCCTCGCCGCCCGGGCATCGCTTCATCCGGCGCTGTTCCTTGAAACGGTTGATGGCAATGTTTCGCACCACCGCGGCAACGTATTTTTTCAGGTCGGAGACGTTGTCCGGCGAGCTGGAATTCCAAACTTTGAGATAGGCGTCGTTGACGCATTCCTCCGCGTCCTCGGCGCTTCCGAGAATATTGAAAGCAACGGTGCGGCAGTAATTGCCGTACTTTTTCTGAAGCTCCGAAACGGCGCCGGCGTCACGTTCGGAAAACAGCTTCAAAATATCTTTGTCGCTCAATATCCGCACCTCCGTAGATCAGGCTGTAAGGCGCCGCCGGACCGGCCCGGACAACGCCCTTCACATATATAGACAACTTTTTGTATCAAAAACTTCCGGGACTTTTAAAAATCGAAACCGTATTCCCCGGGACCCAGGTCCTGACCGCCCGGTACCGGCTCACCGTCAACGAATATCTCCGCCCGGCTGTCAGGGGGCACTGTAACTTCGTACCGGTCTCCGTCGAAAGACGCCTTGACGCTTCCCCGGAGGCAGGGAACTGTAATGGAGGCGCGGTCAAGGCCTGCGCGCCGGAAATCCACCCGGAACCGCTTCCAGCCGGGCTCCAGGGGCTCGATGCCGAATATGCCGCGGGAGATGAGCGCGGCGGGCGCGGCGCCCCAGGGGTGCGAAAAAGTCATATTGGGCTTGTGCTCGGGACACCAGGCCTCGGTGGTAATTGTTGCCCCCAGCCGGCGCAGCATATACGCCCAGGTGCGCCTGTCCTCCGGGTCCTCGTTCAGGAGCAGCGCTGTGGCCGTTTCTGAGGCGCCTTTCACTCCGGAGTGGTAGAGACCCTCAAGAACGAAATAAGCGCCGTAAACGCTCGTTTTGAGGCGTTTTTGGGCATTCAGGAATGTGCATGCCGCCTCGGCCTGCCGATCGGGGATCAGGCGGCGCTTTTTTTCGCCCAGGCAATACAAAACGTAAGCCGAAGCGTGCTGCGAACAATGCGTTGACCGGGTGCCGTTTTCGTACAGCCCGTCGCAGAAAGCGCCCTGTTCAGCGTCGAAAAGCAGTTCGGACAACGCCTTCGCGATCCGCTTCGCGTTCTCTTCAAAAACTGCCGCATCCTCCGGTCTTCCCAGGAGCCGCGCGATCTCCGCCATGTCGAGAAAACTCCTGGCCTGCAATGCGTTCAGCACCGTGGGATACGCGGTATCAACGTCGTATCCGTCACGCTCGGAAGGCGGCCAGTCGTAGAGCACGGCGTTGACGCCCTGACCGGCCCGGTTGCCGCTGTGGACCAGGCCGTGAGTCCCGGCGAAAGCCAGGAAATTGTTGTCCCTCAACACCGGATAATACCGGTGAAGGGAGCCGAGGTTTCCGGTCTGGAGCGCGTCGGCCAGGGCCGCTTCGGGCATGAGCAGGATGTATTCCGCGGGCCAGGTGCGGTGGGTGTACAGATATTCCAAAGTGGCCCTTGCCGCGGAGGTGTCGCCGTAGAACGTATAAGAGGCCAGCATATTGATCAGCATATCCCCTTCATAGGCGCCGCGCTCCCGGGACTGTGAATCTACGTACAGGTCCTGCGTGGTGGCTTTTATGGTATATTTGGTGAATTCGTAAAGTTCCTGAAGCAGCTCCGAATCGGAGGAGAAGGAGGATTCCCCGTCGTCGAGATCGGCGCGCAGGGGCAACGCTTTCACCTGTTCAGGGCGGAAGGGACGGTCGGAGAGGATCTCGGCGTAGCGGAAGGTCATCATATCGGGCGCGGCAATATATTGACGGCCGGGGGCAACGCGCCAGTGAGCCAGGTAAGTGTTGCCGGTGCGCATATGGTACCGCACGCTGCCGTCGGAATTCAGTTCTTCTCCGAATCTGAGTTCCAGCTCTGTCTGCGCCTCCGCCTCGATCAGGAGGCCGATGCCTCCCACTATCTCGCGGCCCAGGTCGATGAAATATCCGCCGCCGGTCTTGCGTACGTTCTGCTCCGGGACGATCTCTTCGAAATGCTTCACGGGGCCGGTCTGCCACCGGGCAAAAACGTATCCGTCGAAAGCGCCGGGCTTCACTACTGGTCTTGCAAACCCGCCTTCCGCAGTACCCGGATCTTCCGGCCCGCAGCCGCAGAGTTCGCGCCATTTTACCGCGTCAATATTCGCGGCGCACGCTTTGTAATAATGGGTGCCGATGGAATTGTCAGGCCTGAACACCGGGTCCGCGTTCAGCGCCTCCCAGCCCTCGCCGGAAGTGTCGAAACCGTCAACTTGATTGCCGGAATCGTCATAAAAGGCAGCGCGCATCCACAGCGCCTTGCCCTCTTCCGCCTGGCACAATACGAGTATCTCTTCCGTCTCGCCGCCCCGTTTCAGCGAGGCCGTGAAGTCATAGACGTTGTAATAAAGCACGGACAACTCGGAGCGATCGTCCGTCTCCCCTTCCGAAGGAGGCAGTTTCCCGATCCTGGAGGGTCCCACGCCCAGCTCCGCGCCGTTCACGAAAAGGTCGAAAACGAACTGGCGGCCCGGTTCCGGGGACAATGCCGTGATCTCGGCGACCGCCCGCGAAACGCCTCTCCCCGCCACGAATCTCCGCCTGAAAAGGGCAAAATAAGGCTCGCCGGGCGCCCAGATTCCTGCGGGCCCGGCGGGCGTTTCAAGTCTGTTCAAACTCTGTACGGTTTCCTCTGCCATGATCTCCGGATCAGTTGATCGCCAGATACTGTATAGACGTAACCACTCCGTCCTTCAGCAGGATCAGCAGGTTCGCGTCGCCCTTCTTAAGGGAAACGCTGGTCTTGCCCGTGGCGTCCTCGCCGTATATCCTGGCAACGTCCTCGGCCCTGGCGCCGATGTACAGCCCCTCGGGCGTCTCCACGCTGTCGTCCCACAGCACCACTCCGGCGATGTAGTCCGCGCCGTTCAGCGTGTAGGTGGTCACGTCGATACTGCCGTAGGTATAGGTCTTGTCCATTCCCTCGAAAGCGCAGCTGGCTTCTTCGTAGTAATGGTCCGGCTCTCCCAGGGCGGAAATGATGGGCTCTGCCGGAGCGTTCATCTTTATAGTGACGTCGCCTTTCTTAAACACGTACGCGTCCTTTTCCTCAGGCGCGGCTGTCTTGTCCGCAGGGGCGGCGGTCTTGCCGGTATCGGTTCCGGGATCGTCGTTTCCGCCGCAGCCGGCTGTCAGCGCTATCACCGTCATCAGTGCGGCAAGCAGTAACGCGATCAGGATCTTTTTGCTTTTTTTCATTTGTATTTCCTCCTTCAGTCTCCCCAGTATCCGCTGAGTTTTCCGTCTCTTTCAAGTTGAGCGGCCTGGGCGTCGGCCATTTCGTAATAACGGTCTATCTTCTCGCTCCACTTAAGTTCTAGGTCCGCCTCTCCCCTGTGATTGGGCAGCGCCGTGTTGGCCTTGAGGTAGGCGCCGAACCAGGACGAAAGCTTCTCGGCTCCCGAAAGGTTCAGGTGTTGTCCGGCATCGAACGTGTCGGCGGTGTAGTCGATGCCGATCTCGCTCTCAGCGATGGGCAGCGTATTGACGTAGCACAGGCCGTTGTCCGAAGCGTATTTGACGATCTGCTCGTCCCATTCGTCGTACCAGTGGGGCATCAGCGTAGGCGCCTTTATCAGCACCAGCTGTATACCGTTCTTTTCGCACAGATCTTTCATTTTGTCAAGATATTCCCAGCAGGTATCCGCAAAAGAATAGTCGGCAAGGGGTTCCGCCCTGGGTATGTAGTCCACCGGCTGTACGTCAATGCGCATAACGTAGCCGTTGTGGGAGAGCTGCCTGGTGTTGAAGAAGTATTTCAGATCTTCGGACCTCAGGTCGCTCCAGCGGGAGTGGAAGCGCAGCAGCGGGAAAACGTAGCTCAGCAGAGATTCCTCTTCCGTCATCGACGCCTTCACGGCCCGGAGCTTCACGGAAGACCATTTCATGCCGTCCAGCGCCAGCCGGTTGTAGGCCTCGCTCTGGGGCTCCCCGTACTTCATCGACAGCACGTTGAACACCACTACTTTCGGAGTCTCGTACCTGAGCGTGTCTTCCAGCATATAGTATGAGTGCCAGATCAGCTGCTGAGGGCTCCCGCGGATGGCGGAGGTGATGCCGTATTCCTGCCAAAGGCGCACGGGAGAGAAGTTGGAATAGACTTCGCAGTCGCCTATGAAGAGCACGTCGTTGCCCCCGGCGTAGTCGTAATATTCTTTGACCAGCAGCCCCTCTTCGTTTTTATCGATATATTTCGGGGTCAACAGCCGCTGCAAAAACCAGAGGGCCAGTACCAGCACCAGCACTGCGCAGAGGGCGGCGGCAATTATTTTAACGACTTTTTTCTTGTTCATACCGTCAACCTCCTCTCAGAACCGCGTGTATATGAACGCGCCGGAATCGTATCCGATGCCGTAGGCTCCGAACACCATTATCAGGCAGACCGCCGCGATCAGCAAAGCGTATCTCACCACGGGAGGCCGAGCCATCAGCCTGTCGCGCACCTGGCCCTTGTTCTGGAGGATGCTTACGGTAAGCATTGCCGCGCAGCCTGCCAGCACCACCGCGAAATCCTGCCAGCCCAGCCCCAGCTCCAGGAAACTGCCGTTGAACAGGTCGCCCCAGTTGGCCGTGGTAAATATTGTCCCCACCTGCCGGAACGTGCCGGGAACGTCCCTGTACACGTCGAGCACTCTTATGAATCCCATCAGCCAGAAGGTACGGAACATCTGGAACACGTTGTATCCTTTGGTATTGCTGAACCGGAACTTCTTGTGGAACCGCTGGTAGAGCGGCGAAAGTTCCTGGGACACTATGATGACGAGGCAGTTCAGCAGGCCCCATACGATGAAATTCCAGGCGGCGCCGTGCCACAGGCCGGTGGCGAACCAGACGATTATGGTCGAGAGGTACACGGGCACCCGCTTGCCGATGGCCTGCCCCAGCTTCTCCCGGGACCACTTGGAGATCTTCAGCATTTTCGGGCTGACGGACAAGGGATAAAAGATATAGTCCTTGAACCAGGTCCCCATGGTGATGTGCCACCTGCGCCAGTATTCGGTGACGTTCAGCGAGAAGAAGGGCCGGTCGAAGTTCTCCGCCACCTTTATTCCCAGCATCTGGGCAACGCCGATGGTGATATCGATGCCGCCGGTGAAGTCTGCGTACAGCTGTATGGCGTAGAACAGCACCAGGGCAACTACGTACACGCCTTTATAAACATCGGGTTCTCCCGAGAGCGTGATGACCGCGGTCACGAGCCTGTCCGCTATGACAACTTTCTTGAAGAAGCCCCAGACCACGCGCCATGCGCCCTTCGCGAAATTCTGATAATCGAAATCGTGAGGTCCGTACAGCGTCTGGGACAGCTCGTCGAAGCGGCTGATGGGTCCCTGCAGGAGCTGGGGGAAGAACGAGACGAACAGTGCGAATCTGGCAAAGTTCTTCTCGGGAGCGTATTTGCCGCGGTACACGTCGATGATATATCCCATACTCTGGAATATATAGAACGAGATGCCCAGGGGCAATATGAATCTCAGATATCCTATGTTGGTCCTGAAAATGCCGTTGACGATGGAGATGCCGAAATCCGTATATTTGATCACCGCCAGCATGCCCAGATTGACGATCAGGCAGAGACTGAGGATGAGGTAGGTGCGCTTTTTGACCTTGGCCTTGTATGCCTTTTTGGCATCCCGGTCCATTGCCGCGCCCTGCTCTTTTATGTACGAGTCCCGGGCTTCCGCCATCCTGCCTATCACCGCGCCTGCGAAATAGGTGGTCAGGATCGTCACGGCCATGAATATCAGGGAGGTCCAGCCGGCAAAGCAATAGAAAAAGATGCTGAACGCCAGCAGCATCATCCACTGAAAGCGTTTCGGCACCAGATAATAAAGCAGCATCAGCGCCGCCAAGAAGGCAATAAAGCCGAATGATACGAAGGGCATGTCAATGATCGTCCGGAGGGAACGGAGCGCCGCTCCCGCCGCGGTTATTCGTCAAGAAGTTTTTCGATGAGTTTCCACAGAGCCGCAGCGGAGTTGAAATTCTCCGGCACGATCTCGTTGGCCGGTATCTGGACGTCGAATTCGGAACTGACCTCCGTGATGATGGAGATGATGTCGAAGGAGTCCAGTATGCCGTCGTCTATAAGCGTGGTGCAGGTGTCGTAATCCACGTCCGCGTGTATGTCTTTTAAAATATTAAGGAGTTCCTCCATTTGAAATCCACCTTTCTTTAAGCAGTTTCCGGTCGATCTTTCCGTTGGGCGTGAATGGCATGGAATCCAGCCTGATCACTGCGTGAGGGAGCATATACCGGGGCAGCTTCCCTCTCAAAACCTTACCGAGAGATACGTTGTCCGTATCGCCTACATAGTATAGCACAATTTTCTTTGCCGCGTCATCAAAAATACAGCACGCGGACTTTATTCCCTCTTCCAGATTCACCACGGCTTCGATCTCCCCCAGCTCGATCCGGTGGCCCATATGCTTGATCTGGTAGTCTTTGCGGGAAATGAATTCCAGCTCTCCGAAAGCGTTGCGGCGCGCCAGGTCTCCGGTGCGGTATATGATCTCGGGGTATGCGGTGTTGAGGGGGTTCTGGACGAATGCCTCGGAGGTCTTCTCCGGGTTGTTGTAGTATCCCAGCGTGACCGAGGTGCCCCGGACGCAGATCTCGCCGGTCTCTCCGTCGGCGGCAAGAGTGTTGTCCTCTTTCAGCAGCAGTATCTCGGTGTTCCTGAAGGGCCCTCCGATGGGGATCACGTCTCCGGGGCCGAATTCCCGGTCAACGTGGTAGTAGCAGCACATTCCGGTGGCTTCCGTGGGTCCGTAGAGGTTGGTGAAGGACGCTTCGGGCAATGCCTGCCGCCACATATTGAACTGCTTTATCGGGAACACTTCGCTGCCGAACGCCACGGTGCGCAGGTATTCCGGCTTCACCGTGTCGAATGTGCCGAAGGCGGAGATCATCGTCAATGCCGATACCACCCAGCATACGGTATTGATCCGTTTTTCGTTGAGATATTCCACCAGCTTTACCGGGAACATGAACAGTTTTTTGGGGACCAGGTACGTGGTGGCGCCGAACTTCAGCGTGGGATAAAGCTCTTTGAGGCAGGCGTCGAAATAGAGGGGCGTCTGGTTTCCGAACACGGTATCCTCGTTAAATCCCAGCGCTTCGGACAACGTCTCTATATAGTCTATGACGGAGCGGTGGCACGCTACCACGCCTTTGGGCACCCCTGTGGAACCGGACGTGAACACGATATATATGGGGTCAACGTCCAGCGCGTGCTTTCTGATAGTCGCCAGCGCTTCCGTGTCTTCCGGGGTGTCGCAGATGTCGGTGAACAGCATCACTTCGCCCTGGCCCAGGGCTTTCGCCGCGTCCACCGTCTTTGCGTCGCAGATGACGGCTCTCGGCTTTAAGGTGTTGAAAATGAGCCCGATCCTGTGGGCAGGCATCTCTTCGTCGATGGGCACGTAAAAGCAGCCCGCGTACACGACGCCGAAAAACGCGTTGACCATGTCCGGGCTTTTGTGCATGTACACCACCACGGGTTCGCGGTAGTAGCCCTTTGCCGAGAGCGCGGTGCCCGTGCCTCTTGCCCTGCGGTATACCTGTCCGAAAGTCAGCCTGCAGTCGTCGTCCGCGAAAGCTACCTTATCCGGGAGGCGCGGCGCCGTGGATTCCATATATTCGAGAACGTTGTTCATGTTTTACTCTCCTGTCTTTTTCTTTTGTACTCTGTTTATTCTTTCGTTCGATCCCGGGATCTCAGAAGATCTGAAGTTCGATCTCGCCGGTGTCCCAGTTGACGTGGGCTTCCGCTATGTTCTTGGTGGCGCTTGCGGGATAGAGCGACGCGTCGAAGTGGTAGTAATAATTGACCTTCTGGTAAGTCTCTTCGTCTTCCCAGGAGCCGAAGCCCAGCAGTTCTTCGTCGGTCCTTAAGAAGCAGTACCAGTATCTCAGGCGCGACTCGGATCTGGGGCAGGCGTCGATGTGGTACCATTCGCCGTTGACTTTTACGAGGCTCCAGAAGTGCTGCGTTTTTCCGCCTTCGCGCTGTACGCCGACTGTCTCGAAACCGGCCTCCTCCATAAACGCTTTCATGGCGGCATAGTAGGTGAAGCAGTCGCCGGTGCCTTCGTCAAGGCCGCGGATGGCCTCTCTTACGTAGCTGTCCTTGTCCGAATGGCTGACGTAGGAGATGTGCTCCGACACGTAGGTCCAGATGGCGTAAAGCTTTTCGATATCGTTCATGCTGCTGTCGATGACATTCGGAAGCAGTTCGCGGAACTTTTTATGCATGGCGGCTTCGGAATATTTGCCGTCGGGAGTGTTCAGTTCTTCGGGATCTCGCACCAGCACCGTGGCCGTAAAGGTGGCAACGTTGCCTGATTCGTCGGTGGCCGTGTATATCACCTGGTACGTTCCGGGGACCTTAAGATTCACGCCGCTGGAGTCGATGGTGACTTTCACCTCTCCGCCCCGGTCGTCGCTTACGCTGAGCCCCTCTCTGTAGGAGATGGTTTCTCCGGCAAATATCTCTCTGTAGGCGATGGCTTCGATCACCGGAGGCACTTCGTCCACGTCAACGATCAGCACCGCCGTTACGGTGGTCTCGTTGCCGCCGCCGTCCCGCAGCAGTATGCCTACTTCTTTCCTGCCGCCTTCGGAGGTGTCAACGGGCGCCGTGAACGAAACGTCAACGGCGGTCTTGTCGTCTATGGAAGCGATGAAGTCTTCCGGCCTGACCTCCGTCCCTCTGGGAACGGTAACGTTTTTAGTCTCCGCGGCCGGGGGAACGGTATCGCGGACAACGATCTCCACTGCGTAGGTGTGTTCGCCGCACTGGAGCTCCAGCGGATATATGCCGCACACAGACGTGTCAACGTCCGCGGTGCTGGACAGATAATATATTGCCGCTTCCTCCCGGCCTTCCTTAAGGAACACCTGCGCGGACGGGATCGTCTCCCCCGCCTCTAAAGTCACCGCGTCGATTACCGGAGCTTCCGGCACGTTGGTGGGAACTTCCGTAGCGGGCGGGGCGGTGACGCCGTTGTCCGTGGGAGCCGTGACGACGGCCACTTCTCCGGGCCCCGGCTCTTTGTTTCTGTTTTTAGAACTCACGACAATTATGCCGATGATCAAGGCTATTATCACCAGCAAAAGCAATACCATCATAAGTTTCGTCCCGCCGGACACGCCGCTGCCGCCTTTTTTTGCGGAACTGCGTTTTGTGAAATCCGGCTGGCTTCCGTAACTACTCATTTTTATCTTATTCCTCCGACGTGGCTCTCATAACTGCTTTCGTTCAGTTTTCGAACCTTGCCCCCCGCCATGGTGACGGCGGCTTCCGCGGCGAATACCGCGGGATCCAGGAAGGGCGCGTTTATTTTATAAAGATGGAACGCGATGGGCAGTTCGGTGCAGCCAAGAATGACCGCTTCCGCCCCGCTTGCCATCATTTTATTCACAGTTTCGATGAATCCGGAGGGGTCGATATCCGAATTCCCGGCTTTGATGCCGTTATAAATCATATCCATCACGGACCGTTGACCCGCTTCGTCGGGCAGCACCTGCTCCACTCCGGCTTTTTCCAGTTCTTTCGCGTAAACGCCGGACAACACGGTGCCGTCTGTTGCCAGGAGTCCCACCTTCTTAAGGCCTGCCCGCCTGGCTCCCATTGCAGTCTCGTAAGGCATATTGATGAGGGGCGCGGTCAATTCCCCTGCCACCCTCTCGTAGAAGTAATATGCCGTGTTGCAGCCCATCAGCAATATCTCCGCTCCCGCGTCGATAAGCCTCCTGCCGCTCTTCAGTATCTCCGGAACGGGATCGTCCCCTCCGTAGAGTATCGCCTTGACGCGGTCCGGGATCCGGGGGTTGCAGTCGATCAGGATCGGTATGTGCTCCCGGTCGGTGGAGGCTTCCGTCATACGTATGATCTTTTCAAAAAAGTCACAGGTAGCCAGAGGCCCCATGCCCCCGATGATCCCTATTGTTTTGTAATCCGCGTTCTGTTTCATTCAATTCATCCGCTTCCGGTCGAAGGCCCGGCGGCCGCTCCTGCGGCCTCTCCTCCGTCCGGCGTCGCGGCCTTCCGTCAAATTATTTCTTCTTTTTTCCCTTAAGCACGGAGATCAGTATCACCGCAACGGCAGCCGCGGCAACGACTCCGCACACGATGAACAGCCAGGTGTAGTTTCCGCCTTCTTCTTTGTCAGCAGGCTTCTCGGTGGCCTTTGCACCGGACCCGGTAGCGGGGGCGGCGGTGGCTCCGGAGGAGTTCTCCGTGGCGTTGGAGGTGGGTTCCGTTTTCTCTGTAGGAGCGGTAGTGGGCGTGGCAGGCGCCGCGGTGGGATTGGCCTTTTTCTTCGCCATATACTTGACCACCACGTTGTTGAAGCGGGTGATGACGTCGCCTCTGTTGCCCACGCCGATGCCGCCGTATTCGGCGCTGATGCGGGCGTTTTCCAGAGTGAGCAGCTCGTTGCCGGACGCGTCTTTGATCACAGCGTGCTTGTAGTAAGTAACGTCGGAATCTCCATCGTCTCCGTCGGGATACGTTCCGCGCTCGCCGCCGTACTCCACGGTGGCCAGAAGCACGTCGTTCACGAATATCTCGACTTTGGACTTGCCGTCGTCAACGAAGCGGTATTTGTTTAATCCGTCTTTCTGGAACCCTTCGGGGAACGCTATCGACACGCCCTGGGAATGGACGTAAAGTCCGTCTTCCACGCGGGTCTTTATCGAAATGCTGATGGAAGAATTGGGGTTGTCCACGCTGACTTTTATGCCGGAACCGCCTATGCTGGAGATGCCGTCTTCCTTTCCGTCGTTCTCTTTATACCAGTCCCATTCGAAGGTGTCGAAAGTCTGCTGGGTGCCCGCGTTTTTGGGGTTGGTGATGGCGTACGCCTTGGGATCGATCATCCTGATGAAAATGCCTCCCATAACGGGATTGGTGCCTTCGAAAGCGTAATCCAGCTCGAAGGTGTACGCTCCGCCCAGGTAATCGTAGGCGTAATCGATATCGGAATAGAAGCCTGCGTACTTCTGCAGTTCAACGGATCCGTCTTCCGTTACCGTGCCTTCTCCGCCGGCGCCCCGGACGATCTGCATAACGAAAAAGTCCGCAAACTCGGTGTCCTCCAGGTTCGAGCCTTCTTCTCCGTTAAAGGAATATGTTTCTGTCCTCTCGACGTATTCGTCCTCCGCCGCTTCGGCGAAAGAGAACGCAGGCAGCATCGACAGCGCCAATATAAGGGCAACTACCGCTGCAAGCGCTTTCCTGTTACTTTTTTTCATTCCCTTCATCCCTTTCGTTTTTGTTTTTCTTCTTAGCGGCCACAACGAACACCGCCGCTGCCGCCAGCAGTACGGTCGTCAGCAAAACGGCAATGACCGCAGCCGTTTTCGCGCCACTCTTCTTTTGGCCTCCGGGCTGTCCTTCCGGCTTTACGGAAGCGCCGGGCCTGATCTCTGAGGAGATCACGCCGCCTTCTTTTTCATACCGGTAATTGAACCGGGAGTTGGGAGCCGCGTCGCCCAGGTCCATAAATTCCATCACCTCGCCGGAGACGGTGGAATTATCGGCCCATTTAAAATCGAAATTGTCCCGGGCGTCGATGCCTATCAGGGAATTCTCCACCCGGATGACCAGCTTGTTGCCGCGGAGGGCAAAATCGGCCCAACCTTTATTATACCCCATCCATTCGTTATTCGCAAATTCTTCCACCGACAGCCTGCCGTTTTCCAGGGCCCTTCCAATGACGAAGTCGTAACCCTCCCAGCCGGTGTAATAATACCGGTCGCTGTCGATATACAGATTCATCCAGTTTCCGGTGCCTTCCGCCGTGACCACGGGCGACGCACATTCCGCCAGGAAATATGTATATTCGCCGGTCTTCGATACTTTCACCCGGACGATGTCGTTGCGGCCGCTCTCGTTTTTGACCTTTTCGCCGCTGATCAGCCTGCCGGACCGCCAGGCCGTGTCGCCCACAGTGTCCAGGTACTCCGGCCCGATGCCGTCGAACTCGGAGAAGTCTCCGTCCATATCGATATCCACGCTGCCCGTGCCCCTGTCAACGCTCCTGACGCCCTTGAAGCGGCGGATATTGTCCACCATCTGGTAATAGTAATTGTCCCGGAACAGCTGCGAAATGGGCTCCACGTCCCTGCTGAATTCAGCGCTGAACGCGTCAACGTAGTTGCTGTTGAACTGCCAGTCTCCTGTGATTATCTGGTAGCTGTCGGAGATGATCTGCCCCGGTCCCGCGTCGGTCCAGCGGCCGAACGTGAACTCGTTCCAGCCTGTGATCATGACCAGCGGAGGATCGATCTCGAAGACCCTGCTCCACTGCTCCTGGAACGCCAGTCCGTCGCCGCTGGTGGAAAGGCCGTATCCGAAATCTCCCACGCCCCTGGAGGGTTGCTGACCGTCGTGATAGCTGCGCCCTCTGGACGAATTGGAGTGGAATCCGGCGCTGACAACGATCTGCTCCACCTCTCCCTCGGCGTTCCTGCCGGGCGCCTGTGGATATTCCGCGATCCAGGGCCAGCGCAGTATGCCGTCGCCGGTGAAGTCGTTGAACGCCCAGGACCTTCTGATGGTGAAATAGTCTACGTACTCGCTGCCGAGCTTCCCGGGGTTGCCCAGGATGAGCGGTTTTCCCTCCCAGTAGAACCACAGATCTGCGTAATCCGGGTTCGAATATGCTTTTTTATACTGTATTGCCACGTGTTCCGCCATGGTATCGGCGCTGTCCCCGTTGTGGAATACCACCTGGGGAGTATTGCCCCCTTCGTCCCGGACCTTTCTCCAGGTCTTCAAAAGCAGCGTCCAGCATTTCTCGAAAAGGCCTCCGTGGTTGGTGGTGTCAAGGAACACGAAGTCGATCCCGGCGTCCGTGAGCAGCTGGGCGTGCTTCCTGTATATCCATTCGTCCAGGTCGGTACGGTAATATCCGAAATAAGGCCTGGCCCAGCAGTGGAATCCGTCCAGGGGCTCCATCTCCCAGACCGCCTCCACGCCGCCGTCCAGGTAAACCTGCGTAGTGTCCCAGATGGTCGTGCTCTCGGAAGACAAAAAAAGGAAGTAGAAGATGCCCACGTATTTGCCGGCCCTCGGGGCGCCGGTCTCCGCCTGCGTGGGGAAAGATCTGCCAATTCCGTCGGAACCCACCCAGGTGTCGGACAATATATCCGTCGCACCTGTATCGGTTTTTCCGCCGCTTCCGTCTCCGTCTGCAAAGGCGGGGGTCAATAACGAGAGGGCCAGCATCAATGCGATCGCCAGGCACAGCGCGGTCCTGACCGCGCCGTCAGCCGCGTGTTTCGACGCGTGCTTCGCTCCCATCACGCCACCCCCTCTCTGGAATATACCGCGATCTTCCCGTCGATCACTTTATTGGCGTCCTCCGCGAAAATGCCCAGATTCTTGATGAACTTGTCCTGCGACTTGTTGCTCTTCAGTTCCCTCACCATAACGGCGGAAAACACTGAGCGCATACGCACGTTTTTGTTGTAGATATCCGGGTCGCCCTTGAGCGCGGCGGTGAAATCGTCCCGCCTGCCCTCTTCGATACCAATAAGAGCATTGTCCCCGTTCGCTCCCTCGAACACGCCTTTTCGCCAGAAATCCGACTGAAGCATTGCCCTGCTGGAGGGGATGCCTCCGAAGCAGCCGTTAAGTATCTGCTGGGCCGTTTCCGTGAGGCAAAAGGCAGCCAGCTTTCCGGCCATGTCCTGCTTTTTCGACCCGGAATTCACGGCGAACCCCTTTATAAAATCCGTGTTTGCCATTCCGGTACGGGTGCCGTCGGAGGCGGAAGGAAGGGGCAGCAGCACCAGGTTCCCCGAGGCCAGCAGCTCGTCCACACGTTTTCCTGGGTTCCGGGCGGCGTCTTTTTCAGTCTGGAAAGAAAGATTGTCGCGGCCCGGCATGGAGGCGAAAGTCAGGCTCATGACGCAGGTGCGGTTGCCCGAGGAAAGGCCGGGAGTGTACGCGGCGTTGTGGGCATAGAAAGCATAAAAACGCTTCACGGCGGTATTGACCGGACCTTCGCTGCCAAAATCGAAGCGCCCGTCAGTGAGGTAGGTCCCGGCCAGAAGGTTGCAGAAGTATTGCCAGGTGTAATTCATATAATGGGGCATATATATCCCGGAATAAGTTATTGAGCCTTGCCTGCCTGTAAGCGCTTCGGCGGTCTCTTCCAGGCCGTCGATCGTCCAGTCCGCGCCCGGCACCGCCACGCCTGCTTCCTCGAACAGCTGCCTGTCCCCCAGCACCACCGTATGGTCGTAATTGAAAGGGATCATAAGCAGAGGCTCTCCCGGATCTATGCGGGCAACGTTCTCGGCGCCTCCCACCAGGTCCGACGCCGAGAAGCCGTACTCCCCTAAATAGGGTTCCGCGTCCGTCAATCCTCCCGCCGCGTACAGCAGCATATCGTCCGCTCCCAGCAGCAGGCAGTCGATGCCCGTCAATTTCTTCGGAAGCTCCGGATAATATACCGCTTTCACGCCTGTCTCCGGATGGACTTCGCGAAACGCTTCTATATACCGGTCAACGCACTGTTCCAGCCGCTTCTGGGCTTCTCTCGAAGTGCGGTCCTCCTTAACTGCCAGGACAACTGTATCCGAAGGCACCACGAGCTTTTCGTCTGTCACGCCGCCGTTGTCCCCTGCCCTCGAACAGCCTCCGAAGGCCGTCAACGCAGCCAGCGCCGCCGCTAAAAGCAGCAGGACCGCCCGCTCTCCCCGGCGTTTGATACTGTTTAAAAAGTTCATTTTTTGTCCCTCAGCATGATCTCCATGATCTGAACTCTGTAAGGATCCGCCACAGCTTCGTCCGCGGCGTAATCGCCGGTGCGCGTGATCTCGAGCCGCACGTACCTGGCCTTCACCGTCTCGAAAGCGAAGGACCTGGGCCTGCCGGCGGGATCGCCCTCGAAGGTGAAAGTACCCACGTCAGTATAGTCCGAACCGCCTCTGCTGACCTTCAGCGTAAACTCCTCGGGGAAGCATGGATTGCCGCCGCTGATGCTGGCGGTGTCGGTGCGGGGATAGAGCGTGATGACGGAAAATTCCTTGACGGAGCCCAGATCGAGATTGATGACCACAGATTTAGACAGCACTCCGCCGTCGGACTTGAGCACTTCGGTAGTAAAACCGGTAGAGGTATTGCCGTCGGTGAGGTTGGAAACGCTCCAGGTGGAGCCGGACTCCATAGAGCGGGAACAGGTGGCCCTGGCGCCCTGGGCAACGTTTTTGCCGTACAAAAGGCTGGTGTTGACCATGACGGATATATTGCGGTCGACGGTGATCTCGGCGGTCCGGTCGGTGCCGGAATAGTCGCCGCTGTAGTTCAGGAACGTCTCGAGTATACCGTCTGCCGCAATCACGGTCACTTTCGATCCGGTGGGTACGATGACTCCTGCCTGTCCGTTTTTGAACACACAGTTCTTTCCATCTGCGGTGAGTTCCACATCGGACCCGTCGGGCACGTACAGGGACAATACGCTGTAATCCGTTCTGTTTTTCGTGAATTCGGCGCCCACGGCCATATCTCCCTCGGCGGTCAATTCGAGCTCGCGCTCTCTGCCTCCCGCGCTGCCCGTGAAGAATGCGAATTCGTACCCGGAGGCGGGAACGGCTTCCAGTTTCACCACATCGCCTTTATTGACCGTGACAACGCCGCTGCCGGAGCCGGAGCCCGGGATCTCGCCGTTGACCTTCACGGAGCCGTTGGCGGAAGGAATGACGTTTATCCTGACCTTGCCGGACTCGGCCTGGGAAGGTTCTTCTTTCGCCTCGAATACAAGCGTCCTGCGGTACTCGCCCGTTTCGATCTTGAAACAGATCCTGTCGCATTCGAAGCCGTAAAATTCTACGCCTGAAGGAAGGGACGCCGCGGCCTCTCCCCCTGAGAAGATCAGCGTGCCGTCGTAATATACGGCGGTCTGGGAGCCGGTCCTGGGGATGCCGGCGATGACGGCGGTGCCGGCAGGAGAATCGATATCAAGCCTGAAAACTTCTTCGTTTCTGACAGTCACGTTGACGGGGCCTTTTATGGACGGAACGGTGCATTCGCTCGACTTTAACGAACCGGGCGAGGGTTTGACGGAATAGACCGCGTACCCGGGCTCCACCGGAGAGACGCCTGCCATATACTGGCTCATAGTGAGCAGCGGGCCGCCGCTCCAGGCGTGGTTCATGGTGCCTGCGCCTTTGTCCCAGTACTCCCAGAGCGTGGAATAATCTTCTTCCACCATGCCCTTGTATCTCTTCTTGACACGCGCCTGGGCTTCTTCCATCAGGCCCATCTCGCACAGCGCGTCAAGCACGTACCGCTCCATATAGGGGCTGGAATTGTATACGGTGGTCAACACTTTTTTCAAGGCGTTGAACTGATCCGGATCGTTCAGATCTGCCAGTCCCGAGAGCACCGCCAGCGCGTTGGCCCGGTCGTCCGCCCGTTTCACGGAGCCCATGAATCCCTTCTCCGTAAACAGCAGCTGATACGCGCCGTATATCCGGTCCATCCGCTCCGAAAGTTCCTGCTCCGCCGCCGTGTCGCCCTTTATAGACGCGAAATATCTGACCGTATCCAGGGCCATAAAATACCAGGCGTTCTCGATACCCACAACGTCGGCTCTGTCTCCCCAGTCCATCCAGTCCCAGGAACCGCCCCGGTGATTCACCAGGCCGTCGGTGCCCAGCGTCCAAAGGTCCAGATACGCCCGCGCCGCGTCGTATACCACGTCGACGAACTCTCTGTCCCCCGTGTACATATAGTAGGTCCTGAACCCGCAGATGCCTGCCAGCTGCTGCATGGGAAGCTCGAAATACGCTCCCTCTCCCGCAGGGACAACGGTCTTAAGCACGCCTCCCTCCGAGTCGGACAACATGTTCAGCACGCCTTTTCTGTACAGCAGATAAGAGGACGGGTCCATGGAATACATCGTCATCGCCATCTCGTTGGTGACGTCGCCCCACCACTGGGCGCGCTCCCTGTCGGGGCAGTCCATGAAATTGTCGCGCATGGTCACGTACAGCGTTCTCAGGGATTTCTGCCACAGCGTATCGAAGAATTCGTCGTCGGAGCGGAAGCTGCCGTAGAATTCGGTGTTGTAGCCGCTCTCCCTGTATTTCAGGGCGATTATCTTGACGCCCGCGGGAATCTTGTAAGTGATATGCTCTCCGTTGAACCAGCCTCTTGACTCGAATTCCTGTTCGCCGCCGCAGGTGACATAGCGGGTGATCACGGAACCCAGGGCAGTGTTCTCGGTGGTGATCTCTATCTCCTTGCCCGCTTCCGCCTCCACCCGGAGGTAGGGCACGCACTGGGCGTTGTATGGCAGGTCGAGGGTGGCATAAGTCAGATTTTTAGTGGTCGTACCGGCGAATTCGGAGCTGTTTTCGTAATCTTCGAGGGATCCGACTTTTAAGAATGGGATCTGCCTCGGATAAAGTTTGCCCCAGCAGCCTTCCCCGCCGCGGCATATGACGGTGGCGTTTTCCCAGGCGGAATCGTCGAAATCTTCCTTCTCCCAGGAGCCGAGCGACTTTCTCGCGTCGTATTTTACGTTGAACTCCGCGATCCTGTAGTTGGGCTGCTTGTCGCCCTTGTCGTCCAGATACGCGGGATCGGCGCATACTTTCCACCCGGCGTCGCTCAGGACCAGCGCGGTCTCGTTGCCGTCGCCGTCAAGCCCCGCAGCTTCGAAGAGGAATCCGCCGCTGCCGCTGTCGACATATGAGAAGCTGCCGTCCTTGCCCCAGTACCAGACCTGGATCGCCAGGGTGTTGCTGCCCTCTTTAAGGAAGCGGGCAATGTCCACAGTGTCGTAGTAGCCGCTTTCGGAGTCCATTCCCCTCTTAAGGCCGCCTTCGTACACCACGTTTTTACCGTTCACGTAGAGCCAGTACCTGGAATCGGCGCTTATGTGCGCCTCCATAGTCTCAGGCACGGTCTCCAGCTGAAAGTCGCGCCGGAATATGAGCCAGGCGTTTTCCTTCGCAGCATCGGAACCGTCCCAGATCCAGTCTGCGCGCCAGTCCGTCTTGGGAGTCATATAGTAACTGAGGCTCTTAAAACCGCCGGTGCCGGAGTCAGGACGCTCGGGATCTATGACGGGATTGCCCCCGTTCCCGGACCTGCACGAGGCGAACAGAAGCAGGGTCAATACGACCGCCGTGATCACAGATATTATCTTGCCCGTCCTTTTTTCCATCCCGATCTCTCCCGTCTGCCGCCGTCAACGGCCCGTGCCCGCCGCGATCCCGCGACCGTTCCGCGCTTTATATTATCCCTTGAATGTATAATTCAATCTGCCGATGGGCGCCGCGTCTCCCGAAGTGTAGAAGTCGTCGAGGCCTCTCACCCGCTCCCGGCTGTCCATCCACTTGAAACCTATCTCGAACCTGTCCCCGGGGCCTATGCCTACCGCCGCCTTGGGCACCTTGTATACCACGTGATGCTCGTCGAAAGAATACTCTATGACGGCGCAGGGCCTGAAGGTATCCGCCTCCAGCGAACCCGTCTCCTCAACGCACTTTTCCAGCGTCGCGCGGCTGTCCGTAAACTGGTATCCTCCGGCCATGTAGCCGTAACCATGCCAGCGCTTCCCGGGAGCCTGATACCCGTCGGTGAGGTTTTTAACGCCGAGGAACAGCTGCATCCAGGCGGAATGGTAATCGTACTTCTCCAGAGGCGCCAGGGTTTCGGCAGAGAAATACAAATTGTCCACGTCGTGGGCAACGCTTACGCAAACGATGGCGTTGCGGCCCGAATCGTCAGTGTAGTGGGTGTTGTAACCGTCATGATCACGGCGGTATTGACCCTTGGGGAAGTTCAGGTAAGTGCGGCCGAACCGCTCCACCGTTCCCGCATCGACGCTGCCGTCAACGCTCCCCGGCATCTCCGGCGTGACCTCCAGCGCCGGAGCTCCTTTGTACTTCCGCACGTTGGCGATCAATTGCATGTAATAGTTGTCGAAATATCCGCCCCGCATAGGCTCCGCGTCTCTGGAATATTCCAGATCTGCGCAGTCAACGAATGACATGGGTCTATCAGGAGTGCCTCCCCAGCGCCCGGCGATCCACTCGTTCCAGCCGGTCACGAACACGTAAGGGGGCAGCGTCTCCAGCGCCCTGTCCCACTGCTCCTGGAAATTGTACCCGAACTTCCAGGCTCCTTCCGACCGGTCCTCGGCGCCGTTGTGGAAAGACCTGCCGCGGTTGGCGGTCTCGCCGTACATCGCGGAGTCGCCGAAGTGGATCTGGGGATGCTGGGCAACCGAAACGTTGATGATCTCTGCTTCGCCTTTGAGGTTATCGAAGACTCTCTGGGGCCTCTCGAAATCCATCCAGGGCCAGCCGCCCTGCTTGGTGGGTTCGTTGGGCCACTGGGACATTTTTATGGTGAAAAACTCCCTGACTTCGGGGGAGCACTCTTCTTCTCTAGCGATGATCAGGGGCTTTCCGTCAACGGTGAACCAGGAGTCGGGCATGTAACCCACGCTGTAGATGCGGTCGTAGAGCATCTGGGCAGTCCTGCCGGATTCGGTGTTGGTGTAGAACATTGCCCTGGGAGTGTTGAAGCCCATTGCCCGGTATTCCGAAAGCAGCCTGAGCATCATCTTGGCCGCTTCTTCGTATATCACGGCGTTGGTGGTGTCGAATACCAGGAAATCTATATCGGCGTAGGTGAGCATCTCCACGTGGCGGCGCATGACCCACTCGTCTTTGGAGTAATAATATCCGAACAGAGGTTCTCCCCAGTGATGCATCACTGAATATTTGCCCCATTCGGGATCGTCGGGCCTGTAGCCTGCCTTGGGATCCGCCCGGAGCAGCCTGGTGATGTCCAGGGGCCTTTTATCCATGTGGAGATGTTCTCCGTTCCACAGGAAATAGAACAGCCCCACGCAGCGGCCGGGGCGTCTTTCCCCTGTTTCCGCTCCGGTAGGGAGCACGCGTCCCAGGCCGTCGGTGGCCGTGGCGCAGCCGGGATCGGTCAACTGAAGTCTGATGTCTGTGTTGTCCATGGTCTGCCTCCGCTCTTCTGAATATTTTATTAAATTTATTATGGCGTCGTTACGGTCCTGTACGTTTCCGCTCCGTCAATATCAGTAAACGTCCGTGGGATCTTTCGTGACGTACTCCGGTATGTCCGGAAGCTTCAGCGCCCGCCAGGTCTCCGGGTCTTCCTCGCCCTCGAAAGTGTGGACGATGGAGTAGGAAGCAACTTTGGAGTAGATCCAGTGGGCGTCTCTCACGCAGAGCCGGATGCAGCCGTCGGACACGGCGGTGCCCAGCTTGTTCCAGTCGGCGGCCCGGAGAGTGTTCTTGTCCTTGGCGTCGAAGGGCGTGGAATGGAATAGATAGGAAGAAGTGGATACTTTCAGTTTGCCGTTATCGTCCCATTCTGCTTTCCACATGCGGGTGATGTACTGGACGGCGCAGCCTTTGACCCATTCGAAATCGTAACGGGAATCGAAGCCGGTGGCCGTGGTCTCGTTGTCCTGGGTGGCTTTGTCCAGTGGGATCCAGTAGCTGTCGGAGGTCGTTCCGTACCATGGTGGCGGTCAGATCATGGTCTTGACCAGGCGGTCTTTGTTGCCGTCGCTGTCGGTGGAATAGATATATACCAGCTGCGCTTTCAGGGAAACCTCAATGTAGTAGCGCGCGTAGGGCAGATCGTCTTCTTCCTGATAGTAGACCGAAGGATCCCATTCGCCGGAATCGGCAGTGGGCTCCGCGGTAGGCTCCCTGGTGGGTTCTTCCGTAGGCCTGGGAGTGTCGGTAGGTTTTTCGGTGGGTTTTTCGGTAGGCTTCTGCGTGGGGGTAGATTTTTCGGTAGGCTTCTGGGTCTTTTCGGAAGTGGGCTCCTCGGTCTCCTCCGGGTCCGGAGTAGGTTCGGGAGTGGCGGTCTCCGTGGGAGGCCAGGTGATCACGGTGGCAGTCTTGGGAACGTACACGGTAGGGTCAACGCTTCCCGCCGGCGTTATGATCATCAGCGGCTCCCTTGTCTCGATCCCCTCTCCGTCGCCGTTTCCGGACAAACAGCCGAACAGCCCCGCGACCAGCAGCGCGGCGGAAATGACGATCAGTACTGCCTTCAGATATTTCATATGGATCACCCGTCGATCTCTAATTGTTCATAATATTCCCCGAAAGAGACCACCGGCTCTTCCGAAGCGTTGGACAGCGTCCTGCCGTCGGACCGCAGCACGCAGCAGAAAAGGTACTCGTCGGAAGCGCCCGGATTGTTGCGGACCGTGATATACAGATCTCCGCCTGCCCGTTCCGCCCTGATCTCGGAGCTGCCCTTAGCCAGTCCCGCGCTCTTCAGCACGTCCCGGGACAACACTTCCGCCCCGCTCAGCGCCGATATGGATTTCACCGTTCCTCCGGCGTAATAAGCCGTGTACGTTACCGTCTCTCCGGAAAGCGTCTCCGGCAGCGCAACTGCGCGGCTGGGAGGCACGTCGCATTCCGCGGCCTTTCCTTCCGACACGTAAAACAGCCGGTAAACGTAGCTGCTCAGCTTGTTGAGCCAGCTTTTGGGATTGGACTTGTTGACGATATTGCTCTGCCCGGAAAGCGCGGAGAGGTAGAATCCTTTCTCGAAATCCCCTTCTCCTGCGGCTTCGGCTTCCATATGATAAGTTATCAGCCAGGGATGTGAAGCGTACTGCTTGAGGGCTCCTTTAAAGGCGCAAAGCTGCGTCACTGTCTCTCCCGAGGCGTCGAGAGTCCCGGAAAAGATGCCTTTCTTCGTGGCAAATACCGCCTTGAACGTTCCGCCGTTTTCACCGCTGCAGGAGCCTGAGAACACCTTGTATACGTGCCCGGCGTCCGCAAAGACCTGCCTGCTCTCGCCCTGCGTGTCGACGGCGCTTACGGCGCCTTCCGACACGTCGAAAATGAACGCGCTGTCTCCGCCGGAATAGCATCGGTCAGGCGCTGAGTCGATTATGTTTCTGGAAGCTTTTCCGCTCAGGGAGTCGAAGAGCACCGACTGGTAGTTGCCGCCGGACTTGCAATAGATCAGCATATAATTGTCCGCAAAAGCGCTGTACCCGGTGATCTCATCGGAACCGTCCGACACGGCCAGAAGTTTGTCCTCGGCGACGGAATAATATTTCAGGCCGCCATCCACGTCGTTCAGCAGCACCGCGTCCCTTTCATATACTGGCACGCAGGTAACGTTTTCGGCCACCGTACGGCTCTCGCCTCCGTCGTAGACCATGAGCTGATTGTATTTCGAATACCCCTGGGCGTACACGGGCCTGCCGCCTATGAACGTAAAGCTGTCAACGTTTTCCGCTATCTTCACGCAGCCGCCTGCGGCCAGATCCGCCAGGAACAGCACGGGCACGTCCTGCACGTCAACCACGAACAGCAGCGAAGCGCTTTCTTTGTCTAAACAGGCGTGATCTCTGTATCTGAGTTTTTCCCGGATGCCGCTCTGCTCCCCGAAGAAAACGGTGGAAACGCCGGGAGGCGTGATATCTACCGAACGGCCTCCGTAGTACGTATAAAGTCGCCCCGACTCGCTGTAAACGTAGGGCTTTTCGGAAGGATCCAGCAACCGGTGGTACCCGCCGATCTTAATAAGCGTGTGAGGCTTTTCTTCCGAGACCAGGGCCTCGCCGAATTTCGAGGTCAAAAAATTGTCCAGCGGTCTCCATTTCAGCAGCAGCGCCACGACAACGAACACCAGAACGACGATGATTATTGTCCTTATGATCCTGAAAGCCTTTTTCATGTCTTGTTCTTGCTTTTCTTCTTCCTGTTCCTGGCCCTTGCCGCTCCCGAAACGCTGAGCATCAGCGCGAATCCCAGGACGATCAGCACGGGGGTCTTTTGTCTTAAGGTGAAATAGAAGTCTCTCACAGGCCTCAGCTTCTTAAGCGTCTCCATGTGGTTGACTGCGTCGTCCATTGACGTGAAGTACAGTATCCTGTAGGTCTCTCCTCCGGGGGCTATGACGCACATATACAGTCCCGCGCCGGCGTAATCTCTGGTGCATAAGAGGCCCGTGTCGCCGCTCACCGGGAACGAATCCGCGTCGGTGAACTGGAGCGTTTTGGTCATGCGCATGAGCGTTACCAGGTATTCTTTGCTGTATTCGGCCTCGGCGCTGTACACGGAGAGCACGATGCTGTTGACGCTCTGGGGATCGTATCTTAATATGCCGGGCACGTATTCGTTGGTGTCCGCCTGATAGATGGCACTGTGGGGTATGGACCCGTCCCGTTCGATCTTTAAAAGGAACAGAGACGTGGGATTGGCCTTGTCGGCGTCGCGGCCTATGTGGAAACGTCGGGGATCGTCGTCCTTCTTAAAGCTTTCGATCCTGTTGACGCTCTGCCAGGCGCTGCCTTCCACCGCCAGCGTGCGTCCGGTCAATATAAATCCGTCTTCCGCGATCTTGGCGTTCAATACGGCGGAGCAGGTGTTTTCTTCGTCCATTACTGTCTTCTGCCAGCGCAGCGTAGCGTCGCTTCCGACAATATCGTAAAGCGCGCAGAGGCCGTACCTGAAGCTGTTGCCCAGGCTGCTCTCAGCGTCGGTGCCTGCCAGGAGGATCTGGCTGCCATCGGAGGCCACGTCCGTGACAACGGAGAACGTGTCGGTCATCACCCTGGCGAGCTGCCCTCCGCCGCTGTTGAACAGCACCACGGTCCTGCCGGCAATGCCTGCGAAATAGGAGCCGTCGTTGTCCGCGGCAACGAAATCGTCGAAACTCACGCCGGTGGATCCGTATGCATCGCCGCGGAAAAATACCGTTTCTCCTGCGGGATCGTCGGGATCTACGGTGAACACGGCGCCGTATTTGTCCGCGCCCGCGTTCCAGGGAGTGCACAGGCAAACGATCTTGAGCTGCCTGCCCACGACTATCAGGTCGCATATCTCTATCTGTGTGTCTGAAAGGTAGAAGTCCTGCCGGGAAGCGTTCCTGCCGTCCCGGTCGTACAGCTTGCAGAACAGCATTCCGGCGTTGGCGCCGGTGGTGTAGCGGCCTATTATGGCTGCCTGCTCTCCTGCCAGGGAGACTATGCTGAGGGGTTCTTCTCCGTCCTTGAAGGAGTCGGATCTGTCGGGAGAATACGTGGCGGACATAACGTTCTGCACGCCGATAAATACCGCCGCTGCGGCGATGGCAATGACTGCGTATATTATGATAAACTGAATCAGCCTTCTGACCATTTTTTTCTCCCGGGAAGGATTTGTTCTGTACCGTGGAATTATAGCACAAATGAACCTCGTGAGGCAAGGAAATCAGGGGCGGAAAAGCATAAAAATGCCGCCCTGGCATAACGTGAAAATTCATTCACATTGCCGTCCTCCGGTGTTTGGTTTTGCCGGATCAATTATGACCTGATAAGCGGGCGTGGGTCAATAACTTTGCATGTGGCAAAAAGCAGCCTCTCGGCTGCTTTTTAATATTTAAATACAGGGGATTCGCCCCCGCAAAACAGCGCCTCTCCCCTTCTCTGGCTCGTTTTGCTTAAAGGGACCCCTCCTCGCTAAAACAAGCCACCGGCTTGTTTCTACGCCCTTTTTACTTATGTCTTTGAGTTCTTTATTGGGGCTACGCTCGGTTCGAATCCCCCTCAAGCCTTTATTTATGCTCCATACGGAAAAGGGACATCTTGCGATGTCCCTTTTCCGTATGGAGCATAGGGGATTCGAACCCCTGACCCCAACACTGCCAGTGTTGTGCGCTCCCAACTGCGCTAATGCCCCGGGATCGTGCCCGGTGTCACCCGGTACGACGTTATATATATGAAGTCCGGCCTTTGGAGTTTGGACCAAGTCAATGCGGATAGCAGGACTTGAACCTGTATGCCTTGCGGCACCGGAACCTAAATCCGGCGTGTCTGCCAATTCCACCATATCCGCCGGGCCGCCGTAAAGCTCCGTTCACAAGCGGCGTAGCGTATTCTACACTATCGGCCCGGGGAAATCAAGCACTTTTTTTCGAAAGATTTTTACGATCTGCGTCAGTTTGGAACTGCCTGAGTGGGTGCGGGAGTGGCTGCGGGATCGGGAGTCTGGGCCGCAGGCTTGCAGACGGTGCAGGAGCCGGAAGCGATATTGTCCCTGCTTGTGACCACTTCTTCGGTATGGGTGCAGTTGGGTCCCGCGAGGATGTACTTGCCGTTCTTGTCCTTGCCGGCGTCGAGGCAGACTTTGACCTTGACGTGGTGCGAGCAGTAGGACGTGGGCTGAGTGCCGTCGGCAAATATCTCGTAGGTTGCCACGCCGCATTCGACGCAGTAGGCGGTCGCCAGTCCGCGGGATTCGGCGCAGATCTGGACGCTCTTGCCGGCGGTGCCCGTTGCCAGCTCTTTTATAGGCAGATCCTGGTGGATCTGGCCCATGACGGCCTGCCATATGTAATACGCGGCGCCCTTTTCTTCGGCCTGCATGGACTTCTGCGAGGGATAGCCGTACCATACGGCGGCGGTGTAATATCCGGTATATCCTACGAACCAGTAGTCGTAGGAGTTAGACGTCGTACCGGTCTTGCCGGCGGCGGGGATCAGCGTGCCGTCACTGGTATATATCTTGGCCTTGCGCGCGGTGCCGCCGTAATCGTCGTCCATAACGGAAGTCAGCAGCGAAGTCATAATGGAGGCGGTCTGGGCGTCGTCGTATACCACGTGAGACTCGGAAATGTTGTCGATCAGCACGTTGCCGTCGGAATCCAGCACCTTGGTGAAAGTGATGGGCTCATGATAGATGCCAGTGCCGTTGGAGAAAGGCACGTACGCGGCGCACATCTCCATGGCGCACACGCCGTTGGTAAGGCCGCCCAGCGCCACCGAGATCTGAGTCTCGCCGGTCCTGTCGATGCCCGAGCGCTTCAGGTACTGGAGGCACATAGGAATGTTGTCCTTGTACAGCTTCACCGCGGCAACGTTGCAGGAGATGGCAATGGCCTGGCGCACCGATATGGTCCCCCTGAACTTCTTGTAAGAGTTCTTGGGCCAGGGCCGCTCGGGATTGTCCGGATCGAGGTAGGATTCCTCGTCAACTATAGTTGTGGCCGTGGTGATTATGTGCTGGTCGATGAGGGGCGCGTACACCAGGATCGGTTTGATGGAAGATCCGGGCTGCCTGTGGGCGTTGGTAGCGTAGTTGTACGCCAGGTTCGTGGTCTTGGGCCCGTAGCCGCCGTACATCGCCTTGACCTGGCCCGTGTACTGGTCCATTATGACGATGGCCGCCTGGGCCTTGTCCGTCAGCGCAGAATACTGATAGTTCACGGGGAAATTGTCGTCGTTGTTGAACTCCCGGTCAACGATCGCCTGCATATCTCTGTCCTGGGTGATGTAGATCCGGATGCCTCCGCCGTAGATCATGCCGTTGGCCTCGCTCTTGGTGTAGCCCCGCTCCATGAAAGCGTCGCGCACGTCGGTGATCACCGCGTCAACAAAGTAGCTGTACAGCGCGTAGGAGGACCCGGCCTCGTACTCTTCGTTGAATTCCAGCTTGGTCTGGATGGCCTCGATGTACTCCTCTTTCGTTATGTTGCCCAGTTCCAGCATCTTGTCCAGGATGATGATCTGGCGCTTGTATCCGTTCTGGCGTCCCAGCGTGGTGTGAGGAGCGTATTTGCCCGGGTTGTTGGTGATCCCGGCAAGGTACGCGCACTCGGCCAGGGACAGTTCTCCCACGTTTTTGCCGAAATACGCCCTGGCTGCGGCCTGAACGCCGTAGCAGTCGCGCCCCATATATATGATATTCATATATTTTTCAAGGATCTCTTCCTTGGAATAGTCTTTCTCGAGCAGGTACGCGCGCCACATCTCGGAGATCTTCCTGAGCACGCTCTGTTCGTCGTCGCCCGTGGCGTTCTTGATCAGCTGCTGCGTGATGGTGCTGCCGCCGTAGGAGCCGAATCCGGGAAGCATATACGCTACGATAGCCGAAAGCGAACGCTTCACGTCAACGCCCGGATGGCTGTAGAATCGCTCGTCCTCGATGGCAACGAATGCGTCTCTCAAGTATTTGGGCACGTCGTCGAATGATACCAGCACGCGGTTAACGTTGCCGGTACCTTTCAGGGCAATAGGTTCTTCCAGCCCTTCGTCGTTTATGTACGTCACAGGCTTCCCGTCCGGGTAATAGATGAACGAGGTCAACGACGCGGTCTCCAGCTGTATGTCCGTGACCGGCTCGGTGGTGCTGATGCAGGCGGTAACAAGCCCCACCACGGCTCCTCCGGCAACGCATATGGCGATGAGGACGGCAATGAGCGCGACCTTCAGGGCAACGCTGAATATGTGCCATACCACCTTGAGGAATATGACAACCGGGTTCTTATATTCGTATTGCGCCTCTTCTACGTTGCTGCGCTTGAACCTCTGTCTGCTCCGCTTCACCGACCTTCACCTCCTGCCGCAGTCATACGAGTTCAGTTTATTATATCACAGAAGCGGGCGGGTGTCTACTGAGGGGAGCGGCTGTTGCCTTTAGAGAGTGATATTCGACTGCGGCGAGTGATATTCATCCTTCGGATGAGTGATATTCGACTTCGTCGAGTGATATTGCGCGGGGCGCAGTGATATTCGGCCTGACGGCCGAGTGATGTTCATCCTTCGGATGAGTGATATTCGACTTCGTCGAGTGATATTGCGCGAGGCGCAGTGATATTCAGCCTGACGGCCGAGTGATGTTCATCCTTCGGATGAGTGATATTCCGCTGCGCGGAGTGAGGTCGAACACCGGCGCCTTAACTGAAAGCACCTGGGTTCAGCTAAATTCGCGCTTGCGCGCGAGCTAAATTGTTCGCTTGCGCTCACAGCTAAATCGAACCCTGACAGGTCAGGTAAGAGTGTCAGAGTCCGGCGAAATTGCCGCTTTGCGGCAGCGAAATTGAAAGCCGTTGGCTTTCAGCTTAATTCGTCCTGCGGACGAGCAAAGGCGGATTTGATCTCAAGCTCATTTTGAGCTATCAGGCAGCGCAACTTTTACGAAAACGCCCAGAAATCCGGGTTAAGAGGCAAATTCTGGGCGTTTCTCGCTCATTTCTGGCTTTGAGACAGCGCCACCTTTATGAAAACGCCCAGAAATCCGGGTTAAGATGTAAATTCTGGGCGTTTTGCGCTCATTTCTGTCTTTGAGACAGCGCCACCTTTATGAAAACGCCCAGAAATCCGGGTTAAGAGGCAAAAACCGGGCGTTTCGCGCTCGTTTCTGGCTTTGAAGCAGCGCCGCCTTTACGAAAACGCCCAGAAATCCGGATTAAGAGGCAAATTCTGGGCGTTTTGCACTCATCTCTCACTTCGAGACAGCGCAAGGCCCTTGGCACAGGCGAAGGAAGTGTTTCGCAGCACGCAGTGCGCAATATTACTCGTGCGTCAGCACAAACATCACTCATCCGAAGGATGATTATCACTCGGCGAAGCCGAATATCACTGCGCGAAGCGCAATATCACTCATCCAAAGGATTAATCTCACTCGTGCGTCAGCACGAATTTAGCTCGGCGAAGCCGAATTTAGCTGCGCCTCACGCGCAATTTAGCTCGCCCGCAGGGCGAATTTAGCTGAACCCTGCCTCATTCACTTAACCGGAAAGGGTTCAACTCTTCTTGTTGCGTTTTGTACCTTGCGTCCTTTGCGTTGTTGAAATATAATCAAGGCGACTGAAAGCTCGAGCACAGTCAAAAGAAGGTTGACGATCAACGATCAGCTGTTGACGATCAACGATCAGCTGTTGACGATCAACGATCAGCTGTTGACGATCAACGATCAACTGTTAACGATCAACTGTTGACGATCTACGATCAATTGTTAACGACCAACTGTTAACTATCGACGGTCGACGATCGACGGAGGCAAAGGCGCATGGGACCCGGGAGCCGGATCGCAGAAATAAGAAAAGAACGGGGATTGACCCAGCAGGAACTGGCGGAGAAGCTGTTCGTGTCCAGGGAGCTGGTGTGCAAGTGGGAGTCCGGCGAGAGGAAGCCGGACTACAGGACCGTTGAGCAGATCGCGGCGGCGCTGGGGGTCGACCCGGAGCGGATAGTCAGCGAGGAGGACGTCATACTGGAGGAGCTGGCGGAATGCCTGCCTTCGGAGGGGGCGCCGGGCAACGGGGCCGCGGTGGCGTCGATTCTGAACCGCTTCCTGAAGACGCTGCCGGACAAGGCCTGCGACGTTTTCGTCAGACGTTACCGGTTCCATGAGACTCCGGCGGAGATCGGTGAAAGGTACGGCGTCGGGGACAATTACGTCCGCTCCGTGCTGGCCAGGACCCGCAGGAAGTTGAAGAAGTATCTCAAGGAGGTGCAATGATGAACAGAAATGATCTATATAACGCATTCAACGACGTTGACCAGAAACTGGTCGAACGCTCGGAGACGGGGGCGTCTTTCGCCGGAACGGCGCGGAAGCGCAGCAGAGGCAGCGGCAAGAGCGGCTGGAACGTATTGTCCCCCATACTGGTGGCGGTGGCGCTGATAGCGACGTTGACCGTGATCACGGTGGCGGTGATGAAGAACCGGAACAACGGCAGCAAGCGTGATCCGCTGGTGAACGTGCCTACGGAAGGCCCGTCCGATGAGGTGAACGGCAATACATCGGATCCGGACCAGGCCGTTGATCCCAACGCGGCGGCGTCCTATTTCGTAGCATTCAGAAAGAGCAACGGGACCGTTGACTATATGCTTTTCTTTAAAAACGGCGACGGCAGCGGCCGCGCCGAACAGTACCGGCTGGAAAACGCCGGCGGCGAAAACAGGCTGGCGAATTACGAAACTGTGGCAAAGGGCGAGAAGCTCGGAGAAGCCCGCGTATCGGCCAACGTTATGCGCACCGTGGCGGAACTGATCGGAAACGACGCCTCGATCATGGCTTTCGACGCCCACGGCAGCGAGCTGCCTTCGGACAGCGTCTCTTTCGCCACCAAAGACAACGATTTTTCCGTCATGATCTCTTCCGGAATCTATGAAGAGACCGGCGACCCCAAGGAACGGAACCTGCTGCTCAGTTATTATGAGAGCTGGACAGGACTGGCGAATGAGAACATGCCGGAGGCGTCTATCGCGCTGCTTTTCGCCGCTAAAGGAGTATGCAGCATCCCGGGTGCCGAAACGGGTTATCGCCCCGGAGAAGGTGCGGACAGAACGATAGAGACGGTATCACTGAACCACAAAGATGGCACATTGGCCTTCGTGCTGAGTACGAGCTACGATTCTGAGTGTCCAGGGTATATATTGACGCTGGCTGCCGACAATTTCGGATTCGAACTATACCGCTGCTTCGAGTCACCGTATCTGTACTTTTCAGACGACAATTCGATACGGGCGGAGAGGCTGATTTCCGTCAATAACAATCCCTCCCTGCTGCCCCTTGTCCAGCTGCTCCTGGCAAGCAAACGCATGGAGACCTTTGAGAATGATCAGATCGCGACCGTTAACAGCGAGACGACGCCGGGCATGTACAAAAGGATAATGATGCTGGCGGTGCTGTACGGCGTGGACGGATATATTGACGACGATTTCGACGCTGCCGGACTGTTCCGTGCCGCTAAATCTCCCGCCACACCGACGCCCACGGCAACGGCCGTTCCCCAGACGCCTCCGCTCACGTCCACGCCAACGATCTGCATCGAAACGCCCGTACCGACGGATCCGCCCCGCACCGATCCCCCGCATACCGATCCTCCTCCGCATACCGATCCTCCCGCCTCCCCCGCCGGCGACGAAGAATTGATCACACTGTCGCGGCAGGCTTTGACGGAGCAATATCCGGAGTTCGCCGGATTGCCCTTCGACCGCCTGAACGTCACTGTCAGCCGCATGTATGACGACAACAGCTGGTGGTACGTGCGGTTCATTATAACGCTGGGCGGCAAGAACCTTAACTGGTACTACGAATATGAGTATCACAACGGCAGGTATACGCCTAAATATCGCAACGGCACCGACTTCCCTGACATGTATCCGGAGCGCTGCTACCCGGAAGGGCTTATGCGTTACGAGATCTCTGCCGAGCAGATGGCAGGGTATGAAGCCGCGCTCATTCAGCAGATAAGAGATCAGATCGTGCCCGGAAAGCTGAAAGAACCGGGCGATCTCGAGCAGAGTTTCAAAAGCTACTGCCACTGGGAGGTCAGAGACGGGTGGCTCTGTCTCTATACCGAAGTGATATCCGATACCGTTGACCCCGAGTCGTTCGAGTACGGCTGTCGGGGACATGCACACCTGTTCGGAAGCGTGCAGGTGGTGGATCTGTCGACGCTCTGACGGCGCAGACACGCAGAAGCACGACTTCATATTGCCCCTTCGCGGCCCGGCGGCCTTGACCTGCCGGACCGCTTTTATTTGACTAAAACGCTGTTCCGTCATATAATTAACGCGTTAAAAGCTCGGCAGGATACGGCACGTTGATTTGCCGGAAAACGCGCCGTGCAAAACAGCGCCGCGTTGATCGACGCGGCCCTCATAACGGGAGCACGGAAGCATGGACGACAACAGAGAATCTAAACCCCCCAGGCCGCCTCATTTGTTCAGAAGGTTTGTCCAATACTATCAGCCGCATAAAAAGGCGTTTGCTCTCGATATGCTGGCTTCGCTTTTCATTTCGCTCATCGGAATGGTCTATCCGGTGATCACCAACCTGATGCTGAACGACTACATACCCAACAAGCTGTACGGCGCCATTATTGCCGCCGGATCTGCCGTACTGGGACTGTACATAGTGCGCATGCTGCTGAGGTATTTCGTCCAGTACTGGGGCCATATGATAGGCGTGGGAATGCAGGAACAGATGCGTTCCGACCTGTTCGCGCACCTGCAGAAACTGCCTTTCTCCTTCTTTGACGACCACGAAACGGGCAAGATATTGACCCGGATCACCAGCGACCTTTTCGACGTCAGCGAGCTTGCCCATCACGGCCCGGAAAATCTTTTCATCAGCTGCATAATGATCGTGGGGTCCTTTATATACCTTAGCACCATCAACGTGCAGCTTACGCTGATCATTTTCGTCTGCGCCCCCGTGCTGGCGGTGGTGGCCGGGATCTGCCGCAAGAAGATGCGCGAGGCGTTCACGGAGCGTCGGAAGACCACGGCAATGATCAACGCTTCTATCGAGAGCTCCATCACCGGCATACGGGTCACCAAGGCATACACGAATTCGGAGAAGGAGCAGGAAGAGTTCGAGAAGAGCAATTCGCTGTTCAGGGAGGCCTGCCGCAAGTCGTACAAAGCCATGGCCCGGTTCCATTCTTCCACCTCCTTCATTACCGACGCGTTCAACGTGGTGATACTTATCGCCGGCGGCCTGTATCTGTACGCGGGCCGCATCAATTTTGGAGAATATTCTACTTTCATCGTGTCCGTGAACCTGTTCATTTCCCCCATCACCACACTGATCGGATTCATGGAGCAGTACCAGAACGGCGTCACCGGCTTCGCGCGGTTCCTGGAAATAATTGACGAGCCGCCCGAAGAAGACGCGCCCGGGGCAATATCCCTTGACCGCGTGGAGGGCGACATCGACATTGACGACATTCACTTCAGCTACGGCGCGGGCAACGTGATCGACGGCATCTCGCTTCACGTGGAGAAGGGCAAAAAACTGGCTCTCGTGGGTCCCTCCGGCGGCGGCAAGACGACGCTCTGCCACCTTATCCCCGCCTTCTATCCGTTGACGGAAGGCAGCATCAGGATCGACGGCATCGACGTCCGGGACGTCACCCGGGAATCGCTCCGAAGAAACATAGGCATCGTTCAGCAGGACGTGTTCCTGTTCGGCGGGACCATCCGGGACAACATTATGTACGGCCGCCTGGACGCCACGGAGGAAGAGATGATCGAGGCCGCCAAACGGGCCAATATACACAACTACGTAATGACACTGGAGAAGGGCTACGACAGCGAGATAGGCGAACGGGGCGTGAAGCTCTCCGGCGGCCAGAAGCAGCGGCTTTCAATCGCGAGAGTGTTCCTTAAAGATCCCGCCATATTGATACTTGACGAGGCCACTTCCGCGCTGGACAACACCACCGAGATACTGATCCAGGAGTCTCTTGACGAACTGTGCAAGGGCCGCACCACCATAGTGGTCGCGCACCGCCTGTCAACGATCCGCAACGCCGACGAGATCGCGCTGATCTCCGGCGGCAAGGTGGTGGAGCAGGGCACCCACGAGGAACTGATGGCCATTGACAACGGCATATACAGGCAGTTATACTCGCTCCAGTTCCGTGAGGAAGACGGCGTCGACAACGGCTTCGCTCCGGACCGGGGCAGTTTCGCTGCCATCGATACTTAAATGCCGACGGGCATGATCGGATAAATATACGAAAAAGAAGGGGTTTTTATGGAATTAAAGGGCAAGAAAATCAATTTCCTGGGCGACAGCATCACTCAGGGCTGCGGCACCGACTACAGGTTCGACGAAATGATCGCAGAGCAGACCGGGGCGATTTGCCGGAATTACGGCATCGGAGGCACCCGTTTGGCGAACAATTTCTACGTGTCCGCGAATCCGGAGTTCGACAAGTATTTCGCCAGCAGGATACCCGATATGGATCCCGACGCGGACGTTGTCGTAGTGTTCGGCGGCACCAACGATTTCGGCCACGGAGACGCCCAGATCGGAATGATGACCGACCGCACCGTTGACACGTTCTACGGCGCCGTGCACAGGACAATAATCGACCTGAAAGAAAAGTATCCCAGGGCCGAGATCGTGTTCATCACTCCCCTTCACCGCCTGAACGAGGACGATCCGCGGGGCGACGGCGTCAAGCCCGTTGGGTCCAACGCGCCTTTGAAGCTGTACGTGGATATCATCCGCGAGGTGTGCGAGTATTATTCGATCCCGGTGCTGGATCTGTGGAAAGATTCGGGCCTGCAGCCTAAGATCCCGGTGATACAGGAGATATATATGCCGGACGGGCTGCATCCTTCGAGAGC
>JAEFAM010000017.1 GCA_016287565.1 Clostridia bacterium | reverse complement strand
TTGTCTGTTGCATTCCGCCTGCACTCTCCTCTTTTTCCGGATAAAGATCACGACCGCCGTTACGACCGCCGCCGCCACCAGCGCAGCCGCCGCGCAGATGATTATTGTCTTCACCAGTTTGCGCACTTCCGCCGGGGTACGCACGTTGGTCGTAAAGTGGAAGCAGAACCGGCCGCCCGGCGCCGCGTCGCCGTCCGTGTAGAGCGTCATAATATCTCCGTCCGCCAGGTTGGCGTCGCACCATTTGAAATTGAAATCCAGCCTGCCGGAACCGAAGCCCGGCAAATTACGCGGGATAGCGACCTGGAGGACGTTGCCGGAAACGCTGTAATCCACGTGCCCCACTTCTTCCCAGTTCCAGCCGCCCGTGCTGCGCTCCAGCACCAGCCCGTCGGAAGCGGGAGACACCCGGTTGAGGATATATTCGAAATTTTCCCAGCCGGAATAATCCGGGGTGGCCTCGGAGGTGTCAAGCAGGAGCCGCATCCAGTTGGCGTCCGTCGAGGGCGTGAGCGGATCGACGGTCTCCACGTAAAAATACACGTTGTCCTTGTCGTAGGAGACCTTCGCCGTCTTTATATCATTGCGGATGCCAGGGTTCGTGTAATGGGTCGTTGCCCAGCCGTCCACGTCACGCTCGTACGTGTTGTTGACGTAGTGGTTGTACGCCACGATATCACCGTTGTCCCACTGGGCCGGACTGGCCTTCACGTCGATGGTCAGCGATTTTTGCTGCGCGTCGTATTTCGATACGCCTTTGTAGCGCCGGATATTGGCCACAAGCTGGTAATAATAGTGGTCCTTCAATCTCCCCTTCGTGGGCTCGATATCCCGGGAGTTTTCGTCGTCGAACTCGTCCGGAAACGCGTTGTCAACGCCTCCCCACGCCACATTGCGGCCTGCGTTCCACTCGTTCCAGCCCGTGACGAATATGATCTCGGGATCGATCTTGAGGGCATAGTCCCACTGTTCCTGGAAGTTGATGCCGTACAGCACGGAATCGTCCATTTTGGAATTGCAGACGATCGTCTTGCCCGCGTACCTGTAGGAATACGAGTAATTCGGCTGCATCGAGAAGCTGCGGCCCATATTGTGGGCTCCGTTCATGGCGGACAGGCTCATATTCTCGTAATCCGCGTTCATTGCGACGCCTACGGTGGTGAGTTCCGCGCTGCCGTCCGGATTCCTGTACACGGACTGGGGATAAACGTGGAGCCAGCCCCACCAGCCGTCGTCCATATCGCTGCCGAAATATGAACCCATTCCGGCCTTAAATGTAAAGAAATTGGATATTTCGGCCTGGAAAGTATCCTCCTGATCCAGTCCGTTGTGGGACATCACCAGGGGCTTCCCTTCCCAGTAAAACCAGAGGTCCTGGTATTTTCCGTCCTTGTAGATCTTATTGTATATCTGGCGGAGCGACGACAAGGTATATTTAGAGTCCCAGACGAAATTCAGCATGAACGCTACCTGAGGCGTCCTGATGCCGTCGGCCCTTGCCTCCGACCACACTTTTAACAGGTTCAGGTATCCCTGCTCCCAGGTGGCGTCATCGTTGGTGCAGTCGAACAGCACGAAATCCACGCCGGCGTCCGCCAGCAGTTCCGCGTGCTTCCTGAGTACGTAATCGTCGAATTCGGTATAGTATCCGTACAATGGCTCGTCCCAGAAGTAGCCTGAGCCGTACTGGCTCCAGACCTTGTGGTCGAAATCGTTTTTAGCCTCCGGATACAGCGACATTATCTCGGTCACGCTGGAGGGCACGGCGCGCATCCAGGCATAATGCCAGGTCCAGTAGAACATACCGACTTTGCGCTCTTTATTGCCCCCGACGGATGAATAGTCGGGAAGCGTGCGGCCCAGGCCGTCGACCGCCGTCCACTGTGTTGGGTCAACGTCCATCTGCGCTATGGCGCTGTCTTCCGGCAAGGTCCATTCGGGTGGCGCGGTGTGGTACTCGATATTGACCTCGGCGGAATGGAAGGTCAACAGCTTTTCCACCGGCTCTTTGCTGACGATCCTGCCCACGTAGGAGCCGTAAACGTGATATTCGTTCTCGAAGCAGTTGACGCCCCTTACCGAGGGACGGTAGCGCTTCAGCGCCACGCCGGAACCGTTGTCGAGCCTGAATCTCAGCACGTATTCGCCTGCTTCCAGCGCGCCGCCCCCGAGTTCGGTGAGATCGATAAATATCTCTCCCGTTTCCGCCCATTCCGATACGGTCCAGGCGTGGAGCGCGGTCCCCCGCAGCGTCTTTTTTATATTTTCGTCCCAGTTGAACAGTTCCACCGTAAACTCGCAGCCATCGTCTCCACTTTCGGTGGCGATGCCGAACCCGACGACGGACTCCAGCGTGTGGAGCTGCACCTCTGCCGAGTCGCCGGCTTTCAGCGTAAAGACGTCCATCATGGTCGATTCGGCGTATGTGTCAAACTCGGTCTTCTTCTCTTCGCTGCCGGAGGCGGTCAATGCGCCCGCCGTCCAGAAACCTGCCGCCGTTCCGATCAAAATAACTGCCGAGCACAGGAGGGCGGTCAGCCTGCGCATGATAAATTTGCTTTCCATAACGTTTCAGATCTCGTTTCTGCAAATATCCGGGCCATCGGGAAACCGCGCTGAGGGCGCGGGACCGGAGCCGGTTTTCGTTGACCGTATTCTATCGGAATCGGGCGGAGCAGTCAATATAAGCTGCGCCATAAATAGTCCGGGAGCCGCGGCAAAAACGCCTGTATGATTTCCGGCAAATACCGATTGTCATCGACGCGCCGGTTATGCTATACTCTCACCGGAAAGAGCGTCCGGACAAAATCGAAAACAATTAACCGAAAGCCGGGCGCCAACAGAAAAAAACGATTCAGGAGGATTGAATTATGGACAAATACGTTTGCCCCTGCGGCTATGAATACGACCCCGAAGTCGGCGATCCGGACAACGGCGTGGCTCCCGGCACTGCCTGGGAAGACGTTCCGGCGGACTGGGTCTGCCCCGTTTGCGGCCTCTCCAAGGAAGATTTCGAGAAAGAATGATCTCGCCTGCGGCTCAGGCGGTCTGTGACGGTCAATGATACAGGACCGGGAAAGGAACGACTACTATGAAGATATGTCCAAGATGTCAGGCTCAGTGCGTTGACAACGCCATATTCTGCCCCAACTGCGGCGGCGATTTCAGGACCTACGTTGCCCCTGCCGTAAACGTTAACGTGGTCAATCAGGCGGCCGGCGAATCTTACTTCGACGGAAAGCTCATCGAGCGTATCGGATGGTCCATCCTCGCCGCGCTGGTCACCTTCATCACGATAGGCATCTGCGCGCCCTTCGGGATAGTGATGCTGACAAGGTGGGAAACGAAACACACTGTCATCCAGGGGCGGCGCCTCGGCTTCAACGGCACCGGCGGCCAGCTTATGGGCAACTGGATCAAATGGATCCTTCTTTCCATCATCACCATCGGCATCTATTCGCTGTGGATCCCCATCAAGATGAAGAAGTGGACGACGAAGCACACGTATTTTGCTACGTGATTCTGCAGATGCAGCCGCCCCGGGCGGAAATGAATTGCGCCTGAAGTCGCGTGAATCGATCCAGGGGCCGCAGTGCGTAAAAGCAAAATGAGATGAACGATCATAAGTTCGTTCATCTCGTTTTTTTGCCTTAATGCATAGTTTAACCGCCACGCTGAAAGGATGCGCGCCGTCTCGAAACGGCTCGTCCGTAATATTTCGAGGGGCTTGAGGTTTTCTGTTAATTCCCTCGAAACTTTTTCCGAGATGCGCTGTCTCAAAAGGGCTCGGTTTTAATAATTCGAGGATTTAAGATGTTTTGGTTTTTATCCTCGAAAGCAGGAGCATCCTGCGCCGTCTGCAGAACGATGTACTGACTCTTTTGCGATGAACGTCCCCGAAAATGAGCATAAACGGCAAGGCTTTAAGACCAATTGCCGTTTACCTTCGCAATCCTCCTGCAAAACCTGATCAAGTTAGCGCTGCATATGCCAACTGACCGCGTTCCGCAATCGTCAGCCCTTCTTGTCCAGCAGCGCCTGCTTGCGAGGAGGCACAGGCTTCTCGGTGATCTCCCCTGCCTTGTCCAGCGCGATCTTGGTGAGCAGCGGCCCCACAAGCTCGTAGATCAGCACGGCGAACAGCGCGATGTTGCGAATGATGAGCCCGGACTGGCCCAGAGACATTGCCGTCATCGACATGCCGAGGGCGACGCCGGCCTGGGGAAGCAGCGTGATGCCCAGGTATTTCTGGACGGTGGGTTCGCACTTGACCATGCGGGAAGAAAAGTTGGCGCCCAGGATCTTGCCCGCGGAACGCACCAGCACGAACACCACGCCGATCACCACCACTTCCCATGAGGTGAACACGTTGAGTTCCATGCCCGCGCCGGACAGCACGAAGAACAGCACCATAATAGGTCCGGTCCAGCGGTCCAGGCGGTCCATAAGTTCTGCGGAAAAGTCGCAATAGTTGCAGAACACGGTGCCCAGCACCATGCACACCAGGAGAGACGAAAAGCCCACTGTGACGGGGCCGATGCGGAAGGACATCTGGGACAATGCCACCGCCAGGAAGACGTAACAGACGGATATTGACAACCGCTTGGAGCGCGAGTGGAAAAACCGCTCCGTAAAAGTGAATATAGCGCCGATCAGCGCTCCCAGCAGCAGCGAGGCCACCACTTCGATCAGCGGATCAACGATAACGGAAAACACGTCAACGGTGCCGTTATCCATTGCCCGGGCGATACCGAAGGACAGTGCGAAAACGATGAGGCCCACCACGTCGTCCAGCGCCACCACAGGCAGCAGCATCTTTGTCACGGGGCCCTGGGATTTGTACTGTTTGACGATCATCAGAGTGGCGGCGGGGGCGGTCGCCGTGGCAATGGCTCCGAGGGTGACGGCCATGCTGAGGGTGAGAGTTTCGGGCATCAGGAAGTGCAGCCCGATCAGCGCCACGTCAACAAGCACGCAGGCGGTCAGCGCCTGAAAGACAGCCACGACTACGGCCTGTTTGCCCAGCTTTTTTATATCTTCCTTCCGGAATTCGTTGCCCATAGTGAGGGCGATGAAGCCCAGGGCAACGTCGGAAATGATGGAATAACGGCTGACGTCTTCCGCGGAAACGAATCCGAGCCCGGGAATTCCCAGCCTTCCCAGTACGTAGGGGCCGATCAGCACGCCGGCAACGATATACGCGGTGACCGCGGGAAGATTCCAGAGTTTGGTCAGACGGGAAAGCATAAGCCCCGCCAGCAGCGCAACGCACAAAGACAATAATATCTGCATTTTGACCCTTCTCTCTGTCCATAATTTATGCCGGAGACCTGAACGCGGCGCCGGCACGAATGGGAATTATAGTCAATAGACGGCGGTTGTCAAGAGATATATTATTGCGCCACGGCCAAGATACCTGTCGATCTCCTGTCCGCTCATATCTGTCTGCATTGATCAATTCGTCCGTTTCATAATCTAATAAAGCATTCAGAGTCTCTTCTACGCTGTTTCTAACTAAATCCTTTAATTCCCCCTTTATTGCGGCCTCGTTTAGTTGTATAATGTTTTCTGACATGGCACTAACCCCTCCTCGGTTTGTTGTGTGGTAACTTCATTATACCGAGTGGCGATAGACCATGTCTATCTTTTATTGGAATCTGCTTCTTTTTTGTCATTTTTCCTCCTTGTATAATATAATAAAAATGCGCCAACGATATTCGTTGACGCATGTGGCAGCATATTAGCCACAGAAAGATAGATAGGAAAGTACAATCAATATAATTGATAGTATATAATCCGCTCTATAAATCTTGCGGACTATTGCTGGATTAGCCACAATCCCCAGCGATGATAAAAACTATAATGCTTTTATCACTATGCCAAGGAGAGTTGCAATCAAATAAAATAATTTCATTATGATCGCCTCCTTTTTTTATTTTACAGTGCAACGATTATCGCTACATTGTAATCATAGATTAATATCATTAGCGTATTATTGATACTAGTTTAATTATTCAAATAGTGAATATTATATTTTGATGATGATCCAACAGAAGATCCATCCCAGCAACGCGTGAAACGGATAGCACACCATTGAGATACAGTGCCAAGGTAGAAGATATCAGCAAAATTCGGGCAGTCCATAATGGCATACTGGCCTATACTTGTTACGCTGTTTGGTATAATTATTCTTACAAGATTCGAACATTTCCAAAACGCGTACTGGCCTATAGTCGTTACATTGTTTGGAATTATTATCTCTGTTAGTCCGGTGCAACCAGAAAATGCATAATTACCTATACTCGTTACACTGTTTGGTATCGTTATCTCTGTAAGACCAGTGCAATCTTGAAACGCGTTGTTGCCTATGCTCGTTACACTCTCTGGAATTATAACCTCTTTAATGCTTGGACCACGAACACTATCTATACTCGTAACATTGCTAGAAAAAATAACTGTTTTAAGTGATTCCGGAACATCATTATCAAACAAAGGGAAAATACTGCCAAACGGGATTGTAATACTTTCAAGATTCGAGCAACCAACAAACCCTCTACCATCCATTTTCGTCACACTGTCCGGAATAATTATTTCTGTGAGGCCTGAACAACCCCAAAATGCCATATCACCGATGGTTGTTACACCATTTCCAATTTTAACACTGGTAAGTCCATTGCAGTATTGGAAAGCATACATTCCTATGTTTGTAACACTGTCCGGAATAATTATTTCCGTGAGCCCGTCGCAATCATTAAACGCACCGTCGTCTATGCTTGTCACGCTTTCTGGTATTATTATTTCTGTTAGACCTGTGCACCTGGCGAATGCGTATCCACCGATTTTTGTAATAGTATTAGGCAATATAATCTTTTGGATGCTAGAACATCCTTCAAATGCTCCATAACCTATTGTTGTTGCTTTAGTCAGAGTTACTGTTTTTAGTTTCCCGGAAACGTAGCTTCTGTTTTGACCAGAAGTAGGAGCTCCAAACATACCTCCCAAATATGATGTGTAGTACGTGTTGGATGAAGACACAGAATACGGACTTTTAATAAATGGTAAAGTCAGGCTTTCTATATTTTTGCAATCTTTAAAGATAGCATAGCCAAACGATGTGACACCATCGCCGATTATTACATTGACAAGGCCTGTGCAACCATTAAACGCACTATTGCCTATGCTTGTCACGCTGTCTGGAATAATTATTTCTGTGAGGCCTGAACAACCCCAAAATGCCATATCACCGATGGTTGTTACACCATTTCCAATTTTAACACTGGTAAGTCCATTGCAGTATTCGAAAGCATACTTTCCTATGCTTGTCACGCTGTCCGGAATAACTATTTCTGTGAGCCCTGTGCAACCAGAAAACGCACTGTTATCTATGCTTGTAACATTTTTAGTAAGAATAATGGTCTTCAGTGATAGTGGTACATCATAAACCCACCGACTCGTATGATAATCATAATATCTAAAAAAATCTTTTAAATAATGCGAAGAATATTGCGGTAGCCCAATAAATGGTAGTATCATACGTTCAAGGTTTGAACAGCCATAAAAAACACTGTTACCCACTTTAATGATGGAATCTGGAATAATAACTGACCTAATATCAGTGAATTCAAATGCTTTTTCTCCAATCTCATTTACTGGCAATCCGTTATGTATTGAGGGAATACTTATATCTTTTTCCTTACAATCGCCTAAACCTGTAACAATATAATATGTGCCGTCTTTTGATAAAGAAAAAGCTAATTCTGTAGGAGGAACAATGTACTCCCAAATTGCCGTCAAATTGACATCAGTGATATTTTGCCATATACCGCTCGAATAAGTTGTGCCTTTTGGATCAACCCATTTTACAAATATATAATCATCCCTAGAAGGAATAGGCAAAACATATTTGCTATCATACCTGACTGTTAATGATAGAAACGATTCTGCTTGATTAGATTCGTTATTAAAATAACCGCCATTCGCATCTAGATTTATGCCAAAAGATTTTGGGGTGTATTTAGCATATAAATCAATAGCGGATGTGGATTTTTCTAAAACTGTTACAGGTGTGTTAAAATTCTCATCGCTAAACCAACCATTAAATGTATACCCTGTTTTTGTTGCTTTTTTTAATGTTATTCTATCACCATACTTTATAGAATGTGGATTCTCTAAAGAGTTTACGCCACCGTTCGAATGGTAGTGAATGGGGTACGATAAGTCTTTATAATATGCATATAAAACAATATTAGATGAAACATCTGTCAGCAAAGTAATCTTTTGAGTATGATTTTCATCTAAATACCACCCAATGAACTGTGCGCCAATCTTCGATGCCGGAGATAAAACAACCCAATCTACATTTCTTATTGAGGCGGGGTTGTTTTCTGAATTTTGACCTCCATTTAGAATGTATTGAATTGAATAGGTTGGTGGAAGTTTATCAATAATTGATGTTTCGGAATAATGGCATACATTACAAGTTCGCTCTTTAAGCCCTGTATTATTTTCCGTGGGTTCTATTGTCGTTTCCCAATCTCCGTATGTATGACCGTAAATATAGTCTTTTGCACCACATGAGCATTCGCGCCAGTGAACAGATTCATCATATAACCAATTTTCGGAGAAAGAATGTATGTGTGCTAATTTTGGAATAACTTCACTTTGAATATATCCACAAAGTGTGCAATAATGCTCGCGCAGGCCATTTGAATCTTCAGTTGCTTCCTGGACTATTATCCACTCTCCATATGTATGAGCCTCAATATAGTTTATCTCACCACAAGAACATTCGTGCCAGTGAACATATTCATCATATGACCAATTGTCTGTGAAAGAATGTGTATGTGTTAATTTTGGTAAAACTTCACTCTGAGTATAGCCACAAATAGCACACGAATGTTCTCGCAATCCGCTTGAGGATTCGGTTGCTTCTAGAGTAGTGATCCATTCCCCATATGTATGGTTTGCAGTTGATCCTTTTGATCCACATGAACAGGTATGCCAATGTTGATTCTCATCATATATCCAGTCAACAGAGTAAGAGTGAGTATGTGTTAATTGGGGAATAAGTTCACTCTGGGTATAACCACAAATAGCACATGAATGCTCTCGCAAGCCGGTCGAAAATTCAGTGGCTTCTTTAGTAGTGACCCACTCACCATATGTATGGTTCGCAACTGAGTCTTTAGTTCCGCAGGAACAAATATGCCAATGTTGATTGCTATCATAAGACCAATTTGCAGAGAAAGAATGTACATGTGATAATTTGGGTATGACTTCACTCTGTGTATAACCACAAATAGCACATGAATGTTCGCGCAGGCCGCTCGATGATTCGGTTGCTTCTTTAGTAGTGATCCATTCCCCATATGTATGGTTTGCTAAAGAGTCTTTAGTTCCACAGGAACAGATATGCCAGTGTTGGTTCACATCGTATGACCAATTGTTTGAGAAAGAGTGTATATGTGATAATTTGGGTATAACTTCACTCTGCGTATAACCACAAATAGCACAAGAATGCTCGCGCAAGCCGCTCGAAGATTCAGTTGCTTCCTTAGTCGTGATCCATTCTCCGTAAATATGATTTGCTATAGAATCTTTTTCACCACATGTGCATTCGTGCCAGTGCTGGTTGATGTCATTGTGCCATATTTCCTCGAAGGAATGAGTGTGTGAAAGGAGCGGAATGGCTTCTGTTTGTTTGTAACTACATACGAGGCAAGCTCGCTCGCGAATACCGGTAGTAGTATCAGTCGCTTCTTTGACGATGACCCATTCATCAAATGTATGATTGGCTACCGAATCCTTTTCACCACATGAACAGACAAGCCAGTGCTGATTATCGTCATTTAACCAGGTGCTGGAATATTGATGGATATGTGATAATTTAGGTATTTCCTGAGTTTCTTTGTAATCACAAGTAAGACAGATTCGCTCCATTAAACCCGGTTCGTCTTCTGTTGGATTTGATACCATTATCCATTCATCAAAGACATGAACATGATTATTGGACGGCTCTGGAGAAGGCGTAGAAGGTTCGGAGGTTACTTCATTAATCAATGGACTTACAGTAGATGTTGAGCCTGATGGAATAGACTCTGTGCTACTATCAGCCGAGCAACTGGCGAGGAATAGAATCAATATGCAGATGAGAATTAACGACGCTTTCCTTTTCATTTTTACACCCTTCTAAGAGATAAAATTTCGGTAATTAAATCACATATTTATAAATATGAAAAGTCGAGGAGAAGTTGCACACTTTAAATTAAACTTGTGCCTTTTTCTAAATCAATCTGAAATAATCCGCTTTTTCAAAGGTTTGCTTCAAATTCATGATAACTTCCTAATGCGTTGCCTCCTCCGCCTTCAAACTCATTCTTGTCGACGGCGGTCTGGCCGGAAGTCTTACACGAAACCATGCAGATGAACGACACCAAAACCATCGCGTAAATCAATGCTTTTTTTCATAATATCAACTCCTTAGACAAAAGCGTTATAGACTTGAAGTCTGTTTCAACCGCACCCGCACCCGATCTTTCAGACACACTGCTTGACGCATTACGTTCGGCGCCGATACTCTGAAAGAAAACAGAATTAAGCAAAAGAGCGGAGCACAAAACCGCAGAGATTTATTTGTAAAAAACATATAAATCGCCTCTTTTTTGTATTATATAGCAAATATCAGGCATAAACCAAGCCGGAGTGATACGAATGGCGCTGCTTGCGTTCATACAGTGCCTTGATTTTGTCTGTTTATCATTTAAAATAACATTTTGCTGCCGCGCAACGTAATTTTCTCCCGGCTATTGACGCCGGCGTCAAAATTTGGTATCATAAACATCGTTCGCGTTGACCTTCACGCGATACGGCGTCGCTTAAAATGACGCGGGGCGGCGGGACCACCTTGACCGTGAGTCATGTCCGTATAATTTATAGAAAGCTGAGAATAAATTTATGAAAAAACTGTCTGCAGAGCTGCTGGCCGAAACCGTTGTGGCGAGGCGTAAACAATTGAAAATGACCCAGGCCGAGCTGTCCGCGCTCACGGGGATCCACAGGGGGATGTTGTCCCGGCTGGAATCCAGGGGCTACGTGCCTTCCGTAGAGCAACTGGAAAAGCTGGGAGAGATACTGGGCTTCGAAGCCACCGATATGTTCGTTGACGATACACGCACCGATTCTCAGGAGCGCTCCGGGAGTTCGCAGAACGCCTCCCCCGTTGACGCCGCGGAAGAAGCCGTTGACCGCGCCGGAAAAGTCACCCGTCCCCTCAAAATAACAGTCGCCGGCGTGGGTTACGTCGGACTCTCCCTTGCCGTTCTGCTGGCCCAGAACCACGAAGTAACCGCCATAACCACCACAGAAGCGAAAGCCGAGAAACTGAACCGCTTCATCAGCCCCATCCAGGACGAGGAAATAGAGCGTTTCTTCAAAGAAGTCCGCGAAGGCACCAGGAAGCTGAACCTGCATACCACCACCGACAAAGCCGCGGCTTACGGCAGCGCGGACCTGGTGATCATCGCCACTCCCACTAATTACGACGACGTGAACCACTTCTTCGACACTTCCGCCGTTGAAGACGCCATCGAATGGACGCTTAAGGTCAATCCCAACGTCCTCATGGTCATCAAATCCACGATCCCCGTGGGCTACACCGAAGCGGTCCGTAAAAAATACGGCGCGGACAATATCATTTTCAGCCCCGAATTTCTCCGCGAGTCCAAGGCCCTCTACGACAATCTCCATCCCAGCCGCATTGTTGTGGGCTGCGGCGATAATCAGAGAGACGAGGCGCAAACGTTCGCGGATCTGCTGCTGGAAGGCGCCAGGGCCGAAGAAAAACGCTCCGGAGCGCCGGAACAGGACATACCGGTGCTGCTGACGCGGCTCACGGAAGCGGAAGCCATTAAACTGTTTGCCAACACGTATCTGGCGGTGCGCGTCTCGTATTTCAACGAGCTTGACACCTACGCCCAGACGAAAGGCCTTGACACGCAGATGATAATCGACGGAGTGTGCATGGACCCCCGCATCGGAGGCCACTACAACAACCCCTCCTTCGGCTACGGCGGATACTGCCTGCCCAAAGACACGAAGCAGCTGCTGGCCAACTATAAAGACGTGCCTCAGACCCTTATAGAGGCGGTGGTCAAGAGCAACAGCGTCCGCAAGGATTTCATCGCTGACCAGATCATCTGCCGCAACCCCAGGACCGTAGGCGTGTACCGCCTGACTATGAAGAGCAATTCGGACAATTTCCGCGCCAGCGCCATCCAGGGCGTCATGAAGCGCATCAAGGCCAAGGGCATCCCCATCATCGTCTACGAACCCACGCTGGAAGACGGTTCCGAATTCTTCCGCAGCCGCGTGGTCAACGACCTTAAAAAGTTCAAGGAGGAGTCCGACGTGATCCTTGCCAACCGATTCGACGCGAAGGCGCTGGGAGACGTGGAAGATAAAGTTTACACCCGCGACCTGTTCAGGAGGGATTGAAAATGGGAAAGAAGATAATTGACCTAAACGACCGCGTGATACTCGTCACCGGCTCCCCCGGCTTCGTGGGCGCGAATCTGGTGACAAGGCTACTGAAAGAATTGACCGGCGGCACCGTGATCAGCCTCGACAATATGAACGACTACTACGATCCGGCGTTGAAGGAGTACCGCCTGGGGCTCATCGAGGAGGCGGCGAAACGCTCCCCCGTACGCCACGTGTTCATTAAAGGTTCCATAGGCGACAAGGCCCTTGTGGACCGCGTTTTCGCCGAATACGAGCCCTCCGTGGTGGTAAACCTGGCCGCTCAGGCGGGAGTGCGCTATTCCATCGACCATCCCGACGTGTACATTGAGAGCAATCTCATCGGATTCTACAACATTCTGGAAGCCTGCCGCCATTCGTACGACAACGGCCGCACAGGCGTGGAGCATCTGGTGTACGCATCTTCCTCCTCCGTTTACGGCGGAAACAAAAAGGTCCCCTTCAGCACCGACGACAAGGTTGACACCCCCGTTTCGCTGTACGCGGCAACGAAAAAGAGCAACGAGCTCCTGGCTCACAGCTATTCCAAACTGTACAATATCCCTTCCACCGGCCTCCGATTCTTCACCGTTTACGGTCCCGCCGGGCGCCCGGATATGTTCTACTTCTCCGCCACCGACACGCTCTCCAAAGGCGGCACCATCAAGATATTCAACTACGGCAACTGCCAGCGTGATTTCACGTTCGTAGACGATATCGTGGAAGGCGTGCTGCGGGTGATGAAGGGCGCTCCCGAAAAGGCTCCGGGCAACGACGGTCTGCCCGTTCCTCCCTATGCCGTGTACAACATCGGCGGCGGCACTCCCGAGAACCTGCTGGATTACGTGGCAACGCTCCAGGAGGAGCTTGTCCGGGCCGGCGTGCTGAGCGCGGATTACGATTTTGAGGCGCACCGTGAGCTTGTGGGCATGCAGCCCGGGGACGTGCCGGTGACTTACGCAGATTCCGCGGCGCTGGAGCGGGATTACGGCTTCACTCCCAAGATCGGGATACGCGAGGGGCTCCGTGCCTTTGCCGAGTGGTATAAGGAGTATTACAAAGTGTGAAAATGGAGCCTGGAGAAGAGTGATATTGCGCTGCGCGCAGTGATATTGCCGCGGTGCGGCAGTGATATTCGCGCTGGGGCGCGAGTGATATTCGGCTGCGCCGAGTGATATTCGTCCTGAAGCGTAGTGATATTGCCGCGGTGCGGCAGTGATAGTCGTCCCAAGGCGGCAGTGATATTCGCGCTGGGGCGCGAGTGATGTTGAACCCTGACGGTTTTGCGGGATCGTCAGGGTTCAACTACGTTTGTTTGCGCAACCGTTTTGGTTTTTGCTTCGTTTCTATCCTATGGGTATTTCCGGGAGCTGTATGCCGCCGTCGGAAGTGATGATGACTTCGGAAGTGGGCGTCGGCGAGGGATCCGGCGTGACCGATTCGGTTGGCCCAGGAGTGTCAGTTAGTTCATCCGTAGGTCCGAGAGTATCGGTCGGCTCATTCGTAGGTCCGGGAGTGGCGGTCGGCTCATCAGTGGGACCTGGAGTACCGGCGGGAACTCCAGTCGGAGTCGCTGCGGAAACCGCAGCCGTTGCCGGAATATCGGATGATGCGGGCGTTACGGATGACGTCGGAGTTTCGGTCTTGGGCGCGGTGGCGGCAGAACCAGTGTTGGTCGCGGCGGTCGGGGTTGATGCAGGAGCCGTGGCGGTTGCAGCGGCCGTCGAAGCGTCAGGCGTGACAGCGTCCGGAGTGGCGGTCCCGGCATTTTCAGGCGCAGCGGTGCTCCCCTCTTCGGTTGACGCTGCCGTTGACGCGGCTGTCGTGACTGCTTCGGTGTGCGCTTCCGTGACTGCGGGCAGGGATGAGACCGGTTCATCGGTCGGGCCCGGAGGGTCGGTCCGCAGGGCAGGCGCGTCAGTATCTGCCACGGCCGGAGTGGCGGTGGCGTATCCTTCGGGTGCGGCTTTTTTATTGCTGATGACAGCGAAGACGATCAGGCCGCACAGCAGGGCGGCCGCGGCTATCAGGCAGATCATCAGGATATTGCGCTTCATTGTAATTGACTTCCGTTTTTAGATCGTATTGCCGGGCGATCATCATTCGCTGCGGCCAGATAATTTTGCCCGAAACGAGGGCCGGTGTCAAGTTGTCCTGGCTCCAGGCAGACGCTCATCCGGGCTCCGGCCAAAAACGGGCAAAAATCGCCGCGTTCCGCCGCCCCACAGCCTTGACAAAAAACCGATCCGGCGTATATGATACTGGACGGAGACGACAGGAAAGCGGGGGATACGCTTGAACAGAAAAATATTGACGGCGCTGTTGATATTGTCCCTGGCCGCGGGTATGGCGGCAGGTCTGTCCGGCTGTTCCCTTCCGGGCGAAAGCGGCGGCGAAAAGCTGAAAATAATGCAGTTCAACATAAAAGTAGGAAACGAAGAGTCCGTTGCCCCCAGAGTCGCAGGCTTGAAGCGCCTTATAAAGGAGCACGATCCCGACGTGATCGGATTCCAGGAAGTCAGCTCTGCCTGGCGCGATCAGATCGACAGCAAGATACTTACCGGAAAGTGGACCGGCGTAGGCGAATACAGGAATTACGGCGAAGAAGGCACCCCCATCTACTTCCGTTCGGACAAGTACGAGCTTCTGGACAGCGGCACTTTCTGGCTGTCTCCCACTCCCGACGTGTACGGTTCCGCATTTCCCGACGTCAACTGCGTCCGCATCGCCACCTGGGTGAAGCTTCAGAGCAAAAAGACCGGCAGCGTCTTCGTCCACGTCAACACTCACCTGGACCACAACGGCAAAAACGACAACGACACGGCCAAGGCCATCCGCATCAGCCAGGCGGAAGTGCTGCTCCGCTTCGTTAACTCCCTGGGCGGCCTGCCCGTGCTGCTCACCGGCGACATGAACCAGACCATGAGCACCGGGGGCAAGAATTACAAGCTCTACAAGATGATCACCGGCGAGGCCGAGATCGAGCTGGAGGACGGCACGAAGGCGGCTATGCGGTTCGCTAACACGCGGCTGAACGCGGAAAAGACGGTGGACGAGGACAAGATCGCCAGCATGACCAGATATTTCGACGAAAACGACACGAAATACGACCCGGCGCACCAGCCCATCGACTACGTGTTCTACACCGAGGGCGACTTCACGCCCCTGCTGTACACCACGTTCATGCCTGTGGTTGACGGCGTGGAAGTGTCGGACCATTTAGGATTGTATTGCGAATTCATTATCGCTGCGGGACAGGCCGAAAATTGACCGGCCGCCGCGGAACCAATATAGAAAACAGGAGGAGATACCGATGAAAATTTACGAAAAACGCCTGCCGGCCCTGATCGCGCTGCTGCTGGCGGCAACGCTCTCTCTGTCCGCATTCTGCGGCTGCGCCCCCAAAAACGACGGACCTGCAGAAGAAGCCACCGAAGGACCCACCGCGGAGCCTACGGAAGACCCCAACGCCCCGAAGCTGCTGGCCCACTGGAAGCTCCAGAACCAGGAAGGCTGCTTCACCGGATCGGTTGACGACGACCAGATCGGATTCAAGGATCTCTCCGGCAACGGCAATGACCTGATAATGAAGACCGTGGGCAACGGAGATCAGCTGGATATATTCAGCTGGGACACCGACATTGACGCTTCCGAAGTGAGATTTACTTCCGCCCTGAAGATGGACAACACGAAGGCGAAAGCCAAGACGGTGGATCCGTACAAAGCTTCTCAGACTTCCTACACCGGCGGATACACTTCCGGCAAATTCCTGGAGACCGTCAAGGGCGCTCCCCTGAACTCTTTCGAATTCACCGGGGGAGCCTCTGTCGAAGTGATATTCAAACTCTCGCCGGAGCTTGACAACGACTACAACCGCTACACCGGCATCTTCTCCCGCCAGGGCGTTCTGGAAGATCAGAACGAGCCTCCCTTCTCCATCGCCCTCTCCGAATGGGTCAACGACGACTCCGGCACTCTCGGCGCCAACGAGACCTGGATCCAGCTGCTTCTGACAGACGATTACACGAGCCTGAACAGAGAACTGGACGAGGTAATGCTCCCGGCCGGCGTCTGGCATCACGCGCTGTTCACTCTGCAAGAAGGAAAGGTCAGGCTCTATATGGACGGCAAGCTGCTGCTGGATGAGCGTACCGGTTTCTACGATATTTTCTGCACCAACCCCGACTACTCCTGGGAAGTGGGCGTCGGCCGCAAATTCGGAGGAGGCCACGCGTCGGATTCCAAGAACGAGGACGCGGCGGAAGGCATGATTCGCAGGCTGTTCGCAGGATCCGTGGCAGAGATACGAGTGTTCGACAAGGCGATCGAACTGAACGATTCGCTGTACGCTGCGGAATTCGTCAAAAAATGACGGGCCGTTCCACGTCGATAACAAGTCAATAAAAGACGGCGCCGCTCACACAGACCGGCGCCGCTTTTCTATAAGAATAATTCAAATCAACAGATCGCAATGAGAAACGGAAGGCCGCGGGGACCGTCAATGTCCTTCGCGGTCTCCTATTATTTTCTCCATCCAGATCACGCTGTACCAGCGGCCGAACTTGACGCCGCAGCGAGTGAATTTTCCGGCGAGGCGGTAACCCATATGCTGATGGAAACGCATGCTGTCGTTGGTGAGATATTCGTCCTCGGTTTCGGCGTATGAGATGCAGGCGTATATATTGACCACGCCCTGAGCCCTCAGCCGTTCCTCCAGAGCCTCGTAAAGGGCCTTTCCTGCCCCTCTGCGGCGTTTTTCCTGCCGGACATATATGGAGACCTCTACGGAGGGATCGTAGGCTCTGCGGGCCTTCAGGCAGCCTGCATATGCAAAGCCCTCGATCCGGCCGTCTTCTTCCAGCACGAGATAGGGGTACTTCTCCAGCGTCTTCGAGATCCGTTCCCGGAACTCTTCCACGCCCGGCACGTCGTACTCGAAAGTGATCGCGGTGTTTTCCACGTACCACCCGTATATCTCCAGCAGTTTTTCCGCGTCGCCCGGCAACGCATCCCGAACAGTATACATCTGGCCGCCTTTCGCCCGTTCCGTCTCACGGGCTTACGTCAAAAAATATCTCCCGGCCCCGGCCTTACTCCGCCTCCGCTTCGCCGGCGACGTAGTTCGCGCCAACGACCCTGAAGGTCACGGAATCCGACGGAGATGCCTGGTCAAACACGAAGGAGAAGCCGTAGGTGCCGTCCTCGTTGAAATGGATCATATAGCCGTCGTAGGCCGTAACGACGGAATTGTCATAGGCCTTCCAGCCGTCGCCGTCCTTGATATATATCGAGGGCTTGTCCGGAGAAGTGAATCCGTCAACGCGCACGGGGGTGTTGCCACGGCCGCCGGAAACGGTGAACACCGCTTCTTCTTGGACGCAGCTGAGCCTCGGCAGCCACTTCTCATCCGACACGTTGCCCTTCTCGGCGGTGACAACGAGGGGCGACGTGACGCAGTCTTCGTACAGCCGGTCCATATTTTCGTGAGACTCCCAGTCGAGGTTGCCCCAGGGGATCAGCACGAAGGATATGCGGATGTGGTCGCCTTTTTTGAAGGTGGTCTTGCCCAGATCCAGCGTCAGGTAGCCGGAATTGTACGTACCGTCGCAGCAGTTCTTCAGCAGGAAATTGCCCTTGAACGCCTTGCCGCCCACCTTCACGTCGTAGTCGCGCACCACCACGCCGTAGTTCAGAGGATTCTCGTGGGCCGGTTCGGTGATGTTGTTCCAGGTGTACCAGAACGAACCCTTCTGGAGCTTCACGTACTCGTTGTTGTACGCCGCGCCTCCCAGCTTGAGATCGACTATAGTAACGTTGCCGCCGTCATCGGTGAAAGTGAGCCAGTGGTACGCGGTGGTGTGGCTGTTGAACATCAGCAGCGTGAAGTCCCTGCGCACCTCTGCCACGGTCAGGTTCTTCTTGAACGTCAGATCCATGGTGTAGTAGGTCCTGGACTCGTCGGTGTGCGGGAATTCCATATGGCGCACGGTGTACTCGTAAGAGCCGTCGTCAGCCTCGTAGCTGTACTCTATATCCGCGTAGGTGGGGCCGTAGGAATTGATCTTGGACCCGGTGTATTCGCTCTTGTAGTAGGTGCCGTCGGTGCCGTAATGAGACACCAGCTTGGTGATGCCCACGGCGTTGAACTGAGGCTGGGAAGCCCACATGGTGCTGCTGCAGCCGCGGAAGTCAGGAAGGATCCAGCCGTCTTTACCGTAAACGAAATACGGGGCAATGCAGTTGGATTCCGACACGCCGGTAGACAGATGATAGTACCCCACGTGGAACTGTATGGAGGACAACTGCTTCAGCGGGTATTTTCCCCAGTTCTGGTACATATGGTGCTCCGTAAACGACACGGTCTCGCCGCTCTTGACCACCATCGGGAAATAACTGTCGCCGTAAGGGGCGTCCGACGGATCGTAGAACCGGTCCTCGAATTCGCCGCAGAAGTTCTTGCACACTTCGATGGGTATGGGCAGCAGCGACTTGCCCTCTCCGTCAGCCACCGCGGCGCATTCCAGGGCGCCGGCGACCGTGTTGAAGCAGAAGTACATGTTCCTGTTCTGAGCGGAATCGTTGGTTACCTTTACAGTGGCGGTCTTGTATCCGTTCTTGTCGAGGTAGTACGCGGTGGAGAAATCGGCTCCGTCCTGGTAGAACCGGTAGACGCCGCGAATCTTGTCGTATCCCAGGAAGCCGCAGCCGGAATTCGTTGACGTGACTTCGATGGCGGAAAGGGGCGAGCGTTCGATCTCGGCCGCCGCGGCCAGGCCCTCGAAATTGTCCGACATATCGTTGTAGAGGCGGTTGTAGAGGGTGATCCACGTGCCCTGCCTGATCTTTCCGGTGTCTCCGCCGTACACCTGGCGGATGACGTAATAACCGTCCTCGAGCTCCACGGTGAGCCTGGCGGTATTGTCCTTGATATCGGGCAATATCAGTCCCACCACGCCTGTCTTTTTCACGTGGACTCCAGCGTAGATCACGGTGGCAGGGTCGAAGTTCAGGTCATTGTGCTTCCCCGCCGCATCCATGATCTCTATCGCGTCGACCGTGTTTTCGGGGATCCTGATGACCTGCCCGAACTCCTTCACGTTGTCAACGTCCGCGGCGCCGTATATCCTCAGTTCCTGGTGGATCTTGTCCGGGAACATATGCATTATCTTGTTGGTCTTCAGGTCCGGAGCGGTGCCCAGGGCAAGGCCTTCGATGGACTTGACCGTCACCACGTCTCCCTTCTCTCCCTGGAATTCCAGGCGGTAGCAGGTGAGGTCGCCCTTCAGATCTTCCGAAATGTCTATATAGTAATCGTGATACTCTCCGTCGTTGCTTAGGGAAAGCGTGCGTTTCTGCTGGTCGTTGAAGGATTTGCGGGTGGAATCGATGAATACGAAGAAGGCGGTCTTGCAGCTGCCCTTGATCTTCATGGTGATCTTTACGGTGGTGGTGCTGTCCCGGGGCACGCTCATGTCCTTTTTTAGGACGTAGGCGTTGGTGGGATGCTTCACGTTGATGGTGAGGCTGGTGTTGGCCTTCTGGCTGATCTCCACCATATTGGTATCCCAGTTTTCGGTGAAGTCAGCCAGCTTTACGGGAGGCTGTTTCAGAGATTTGTCCGGATCGGCGAGGCCGAAGGAGTACTCCTGGATCCTGGTCTCGTAATAGTAATATCCCAGGCGGGTGGTGTTGAAACGCCCGGCGGTGGTGGAGGCCCTGTCGACCCATTCCGTGCCGTCGCTGTCGATCACGTACAGGTCCATGGAGTTGTCGAAATAGTGCTTCCCTTCTGCGTTGGCAAGGTAGCTGAACCCCATGTTGCCCGTGTTGGTGAGGTCCGATATCATGCTCGTCGTGAGGTTTTCCAGCTTCACGCCGTGGCGCTCTCCGTCGGTGTAGGTCACCTGGACGCCGTTGGCCGAATCGTTGGCGTACAATATCGAATCCGCGTAGGGCGTGTCGCCGCTGATGTCGCGCCGCACGATCTTGCTTTCTTTGCTCTTGTCATTGCATCCCGCAAGCACCGATACCGCCAGGGCAACGGTCAGCAGGATCATGGCCACGGTCAATATCTTTCGCATATTCTTTCCCGCCTTGTTTTCTGTATATTCGTAGTTCTATATTCGTAATTCACACCGATGGATCTGTGGTTCGCGCCGGTGGACGCACGGTCAATACCGGTCTATCTCATTCTCTGCAGTATCTCTTCGCCCCGGGGGTCGATCTGGGTCAATTCCGTTCTCGCGCCGATCAGCGTGGCAAACGCGTCTCTGGCCCGGATGCCGAACTTGTAATCGTTCAGGCTGTCGTGTATGCCGTCGAAGGCGGTGAGGCCTTCCATGACGTCGCAGATGCCTGTCCAGAGCTCGCCGTCGGGGAGCGATGCGTCTTCGGCGCACAGTTCTTCCAGCTTCTCGGCCAGCCTGCCCTTGGTGGCGCAGAGATTGGCGTTGAGAGCGAGTCCCAGCCGGTTTTTGCAGCCGCGCCTTAAGAGGTATTCGATGGCGGGCGTTCCGGCAGGCGTTTTTTCGTAATTCAGCTCGTACAGAATGGCCGTCTTGCCCCAGCCGTCCACAAGGTCGCACAGAGGCAGCAGGTATTCGTTCACCTTGTCCGCGCCCACGCGCGCCCTAAGGGCCGGTGCGGCGTAGAAAGTGAATTCTTCGTGGCGCGCCAGGGTCAGCAATACTTCTTTGTCCCCTTCGATCCACTCTTCGTTTTCGTCACCGCAGGCTCCCAGAAGGGCGATTCCAACCTTCACCAGCTCCCGCTTCCTCGACGTGGAGGCCAGGCGCAGCGCTTCGTCACGCATTTTGGCTTTGTCGGTCTTCATAGAATACAGGAAGGAGATCAGGGGATCCACCGCCGCCAGCGCGCCGGACTTCAGCAGCGCCGTTTCTTCCGCCTTTTCGTTCTGCTCCGAGGGGTCAAGTATCTGTTTGCGCACCTTTCGGGCCAGCAGGAAATTCTGTATGGAGGAGCGGCGGATGCTGTACGTGGAACGCATGAGCAGCGATTCGTATGCCCCGGGGACCCAGCCGTCTCCGTCGGCTCCCAGATCGGCGTGGTCAGGCAGGCGGCAGCCGCTTTCAAAGGTTCCCGCTTCGATCTCCGCTTTCAGCCAGTCATAAATGCTGCTCATACCGTTTCTCCTTTTCAGTCATACTTTGCGGTCAGACTCTCAGCGATGCGCCGAACTCCGTCTCCACACCGTTCAGGATCTTCTTCATCGCCTTGTCCACGTCCTCGTCGGTGAGGGTGCGGTCCGGAGCCCGGAACGAAAGCGCGTAGGCCAGGCTCTTTTTGCCCGGTCCCACCTGCAGCCCTTCGTAGCAGTCGAACAGCGTGCAGGATTCCAGGATGCTGCCACCGCGCTGACGGATCAGCCGGTCAACGTACCCCTGAGGCACTTCTTTGCCCAGCACCACGGCAATATCGCGGGTGACTGCGGGATATTTGGGCAGCTCCTTGTTCTGCGGGATGTCGATCACCGCGTCAAAAAGAGCGGAGGCCGTCAGGCAGGCGATCATGGTATCGTCGGGTATCTCATAAGCGGCGGCAACCACGGGGTGGATCTGGCCGAAGAAGCCCGCATCCCTGCCATCCACCGTGAGGCGGCAGAGGCGTCCGGGGTGCATATAAGGCATTGCCGCGGCGTCGCCGGGCTCGAAATCGTATTTTTTGACCCGCACGGCCTTGAGCAGCGCTTCCACGTCGCCTTTGAAATCGAAGAAGTTGGGATCGCCGTACCCTGCGAGGGTGATCAGGCGACGGTGCTCAGGCAGTTCGTCGGGATATTTGTCCGTCTTGATATACACGTAGGAGATCTCGAACAGCGCGGCCCGTTCCACTCTGTGGGCGTGGTTCCTTGCCAGTGATTCGAGGGCGGAAGGCACCATGGAAGTGCGCATGACGGAGAAATCTTCGCCGAGAGGATTGGAGATCACCACGGCGTCTCTCAGCGGGTCGCCGGCGGGAAGCTGAAGCTTGTCGAATACCGTGGGGCTGCCGAAGGAGAATGTGAGCATCTCGTTGTAGCCCAGGCCCGTAAGCGTCCTGCGCACACGGTCGCAAAGCTTCTGCTCCCTGGTGAGGCCGCCGGACATTGACTCGCAGCCGGAAAGCAGGCTGGACTCGATGCGGTTGTAGCCGTAGAACCTTGCCACTTCCTCCGCGATGTCCGCGTCCTGGAGAAGGTCGTCTCTGAAAGACGGCGGAATGACGTAGCCTTCGTCGAAATGGGTCTCACAGCCCAGATCCTCGAGGATGCCTTCCATTTCCTGCCGCGTTGCGTGGATACCGATGAATTTATTGATGGCGTCAACGGCGCACTTGACCTTCCTGGGCTCTTTCGGCCTGGAATAGCGGTCGATGACTCCCTTGCACACCTTGCCTGCACCCAGCAGTTCCACCAGCTCGGCGGCTCTGTCAAGCGCTTTGGCGCAGGTCACGGCGTCAAGCCCTTTCTCGAATCTGGACGAGGATTCGGTCCTGAGCCCTATCTTCTTAGCGCCCCGGCGCACGGTCACGCCGTCGAAAATGGCAGATTCGAACACCACCGTGGGAGTGTCTTCCCTGATCTCAGAATCCAGGCCGCCCATTACTCCGGCAACGGCTATGCCGCCTTCTTTATCGGCGATCACCAGCATGGAGCTGTCGAGGGTGCGTTCCACTTCGTCGAGTGTGGTCAATTTTTCTCCGTCCGCCGCCCGGCGCACCGTGATCTCACGGCCGCGTATGGTGCGGATGTCGAATGCGTGCATGGGCTGGCCGTACTCCAGCATCACGTAATTGGTGATATCCACGATGTTGTTGATCGCCCGGACGCCCGCTTCCTGCAGGCGCTTGCGCATCCATTTGGGAGAAGGACCGATCTTCACGTCGGTAACGGCTCTTGCCATATATCTGGGGCAAAGATCCGGCGCTTCGACTTTCACGTTGACCAGCTCTTCCACCCTCGCGTCGGACTCTTCCTTGACCACGGGTTCGGGACAATTGAATTTCGCGCCTCTCCCGGTCAATCTGTTTTCCGTGACCGCGGCTTCTCTTGCCAGGCCAAGTATGCTGAAGCAGTCTGCCCTGTTGGAAGTGATCTCGAAATCGATCACCGTGCCTTCCGCGCCCAGCACCTGCATCACGTCTTTGCCTATGAACCCGTTCAGTTCGGCCTCGGAAAGGCCCTTGAACTCGTCTATGTCCTGAAGGATGATGAGCCCGTATTCCACGCCGCCGGGATAATCCGCCGCGTTCAGGCCAAGCTCCTCGAAAGAGCACATCATGCCCAGGGACTCCACGCCTCTAAGCTTGCCGTTGCGGATGGTATGTCCCCCGGCGATGACGGCTCCGTCAAGGGCGGTGGGCACGTAGCCTCCCACTCTCACGTTGGGCGCGCCGGTGACGATCTGCAGTATCTTTCTTCCGGACTCTGCCGCCTCGTCCTCGCCCACGTCGACCTGGCATATCTGCAGGTGGTCGGAATTTTCGTGAGGCCGCACCTCTTTCACGAGGCCGATGACCACGTTGGATATTTCCGCTCCGACGCGGTCAACGCTCTCCACTTTCGATCCGGAAAGCGTCATCTGCGACGCCAGCTCGCGTATCTCTTCTTTGGTTTCCGCTTTTATATCTGTATAACTGAGCATCCATTCGACCGGTGCTTTCATAAATTATCTCCCCTTTCTGCGTTGCCGCCAATGCGATCAGAACTGTCCCAGGAACCTGACGTCGCCTTCGAAGAACTGGCGCAGGTCCGTTACGCCGAAGCGCGCCATTGCCGTGCGCTCGACGCCTATTCCGAAAGCAAACCCGCTGTAGACCTCCGGGTCGATGCCGCATCTTCTCAGCACGTCGGGATGCACCATGCCGCAGCCCAGCACCTCGATCCAGCCCTCGCCCTTGCAGACCCGGCAGCCTTTTCCGCCGCAGGCCCAGCATGACACGTCGACTTCCGCACTGGGTTCGGTGAACGGGAAGTGGTGAGGCCTCAGCCTTATCTTAGTGTTCTCTCCGAACATGTATTTCGCGTACACTTCAAGGGTGCCTTTGAGGTCGCCCATCGTAACGCCCTTGTCCACCACCAGGCCCTCGATCTGATGGAAGATGGGAGAGTGGGTGGCGTCCATATTGTCCGCGCGGTAGACCTTGCCGGGAGCGATGATGCGGAAAGGAGGCTTGCTGTGCTCCATAACATGGATCTGGACGCTGGAAGTCTGGGTCCTGAGGAGCATCTTGTCCGTGATGTAGAACGTGTCTTGAGTGTCTCTGGCCGGGTGTCCCTCGGGCAGGTTCAACGCCTCGAAATTGTAATAATCGTATTCCACCTCGGGGCCGTCGGCAACGGTGTATCCCATGCCGATGAACAGCTCTTTCATCTCGTCGATTATCTGATTTATGGGGTGCAGCGCGCCTTTTTCCCTGGGTGTCCCGGGCATGGTGACGTCGACTGCCTCTTTCTGCAGCTTCTCTTCCTGAGCTTTTTTCTTCAGCTCTTCCACGCGCTTCGAAAGCATTTCCTCCATATGGACGCGGATCTCGTTGGCGCGCTGTCCGATCACCGGACGCTCCTCCGCGCTGAGGCTGCCCATGCCCCTGAGCACGCCCGTAAGTTCGCCTTTCTTGCCCAGGAACGCCACGCGCATTTCCTCGAGCTGCTGCAGGACCGATGCCTGACCGACGGCCTCGTCGAATTTCTGCCTGATCTGGTCAAGGTTCTCTCTTATTCCCATAAACGTTTCCTCCTTCTGAACGCAGGAGCTTTTCTCCTGCCCTCTGCAAAAAAAAGATCCCCGCCGGCCTCGCCTTGCGGCAAGACTGACAGGGACGAATAAACATATCCGCGGTACCACCCAATTTTTCGCCGTCGAAACGGCGAACACTCTTTTAATTTACGGCTCCGGAGCGAACTTTCTCTATCGCGCCCGCCGGACGGTCTCAGCCTCGCCGCCCTTCTCTGTAAGCTTCCTCGAAAGGTACTCTTCTCCATCGTTGCCTCAAGTATTCGGTTGTGGTGGCAATATACATCAACCGGCGGAAATTGTCAAGGTCAATGTGGCGCTCACGGACGGGCGCGCTCATATACTCTTGCGCTCTTTCCGCCGCTTTTCGGTCAGAGCTCCTCTTCCTGTGTCTCCGTATCTCCGCTGGCCGTCAGCACGTCCTCGGCAGCGAAAAAGACGATCTCTATTTCTGCAGGTTCATACTTTTTCATATCCGGCCTCCTCGTATTATGAGTTCAGGGACATTACGTATGCGCAGGCCGCTTCGTAATAGTTATACAGGGCGATCATGACGTCTCTGGCGGGCGTTTCGTTTTCAACGCAGATGCACGCGTACGTCAGAGCCGAAATGAAGAACAAGGTGGACTCCCCTGCGTCGGTCCCGATCTTGACGTCGAACGGTTCACCGAGTTTATGGGCGGCGATGCCCGGGATAGTGATCTTGTACAAACCTAATGATTCTTTCGAGACCTTAAGCGCCCCGCCTTCCGGATCGCCGTTGACATAGGCTGTGACACCGCCCGAATAGCCGTCCTCTGTTTTCACAAACAGGTTTATTGCCGTGTCGCTGTCAAGCGTAAGTGACATTTTCACAGACCGTACGTCTTCGGCCAGATTCTTTTGGTAGTTCCCGAAATCTCTCAAATTGGAGGAGCTCTCTATGGTGTGGTCGTCGGAAAAACCGTCCATTTTTTCGTGGTAACCGCCGTAGTTCCAAGGATTTTTGGAGTAAACAGACAGGTAGCGCTGCGCGAAATAACCGTATTCCCTGATCGCCTGGGCCAATTCGATAAGCTCCGGGGACGAGTCCTCGCGTTCCTCCAGGGCTATAAGGTAATCCTCAAGCTTGAAATAATACTCCTGAACCTCCTCATGGCCGTTCACGTAGTAGTGGAAGAACACATTGATGAGATCTGCCATCTGGATCGAACTGACGCGGACCGAGAACTTGAAAAGCCTGCCGTCCTTGCTCCGGTCGTCCGGATCAAAAGTGTCTATCTCCGCGCGCTCCTCGTAGTCCTTTATGACGAACTCCATATAACTGTCCTCGTAGTTGCAGCCTTCGATCTCCGGAAGTTTCATAAGCAGATTTGCTTCGATCTGTCCGCCGAGGGTAGCGCTCTGACTCACTAAGGAAGGCTCGTCATCGGAATAGTCGTCATAATAGCTGTATTCGTAATCCTCGTCTGAAACGGGGTATTCGTAAATAAAATCGTCGTCTAAAAACTCCTCGCCAAGGAAGTGATCTGTTCCGATCGTATTACTGCCTGCCAGGAAATAATCCGTGTAGACAGTGCCGGGATCGCCGCCTTCGACGTAGGGATCGTCCCAGGTCACGTCAACATAATAGTACAGGCTGCCCACCTTTGCGATATTCCAGGCGTGAGCTTCGCGGCCTTCATCTGACTGTGCCTCGCCGGTAACGATCCTCACGTCAACGCCCGCTTCGAGGCACATGCGGTAGAAGAGCAGAGCGTAACCCTGGCAGACCGCCGTGCCGTAAATAAGCGCGCCATACGCTGTAAATTGCGTCTTGTAATCCGTATTGCCCAGATGTTCAAAGTCATACGTTACGTTTCTGACGATATAATCGTGAATGGCTTTGATCTTGAAATACGTTGACTTCCCGCCGAGATCAAGTTCATCCATGACCTCACCGAGCCTCTCGGTGACTGCCTGCTCCTCATCGGCTGTGGTGTAATAATTGTTGTTGAAATAGAATGAAATATCGAGCAGCAAGTTGCCGTTGTCCAGGGCGGAAACGCTGCCGGAACAGCTGCATCCATATCCGCCTGTCTGGTACCTGATGTAGTCCCCTTCGTCCGGAACGCCCGTATGCGTCTCGAATACTGCTTTCGTCCTGTTCTCCACCTCTTCGTAAATAGCCTGATACATACTTGGGTATTCTTCCGCGGTACACTCGACCTGCATCGTCAACTCGAAGGATCCCACGCGCCGTTTCACGCAATCCAGGTGCGTCTCGCAGAGCTCGTCAACGTCTTCGACGGCAATCGATTCCTCCGTCTCCGCATCGTACGGTTCGCCGATCTGCCACCGCACCGGAGCCGTGTCCTCGGCCTTCGCCAAAGGACCCGTCGGCAGCAGCGACAGAACGAGGGCAACGCTCAGCGCGAACGACAGGAGCCTCCGCTTCAGATCATTTTTATATCTCAAATACATAAACTATTTCCCCCTTCAAAGGAAACAAATCGCAAATCATATTCCGGAATTCAGGAAGCTGTATTGTCACGGTGAATATTATATTATTGCCGCGCGAAAGTCAATAGAACGGCCGCTTTTGGGAGCGGCCTCTCCCGCGCGCTCAGGTCAATCTCTGAACTCTATGAGGAACAGCGCTCCCACGCCCAGGCCCCAGTCGTTGCCCGTGACGTACATTTTTCCGTCAACGATATTTATGGATTCCGGTTCGATGTTCCCTTCCAGCTCCAGCGGGATGACCCGCATAAGCTCGCATTCCCAGCTGTAGACACGTATCTCTGACCCGTACCCGTTCTGGGAGGAGCGCACGAAATAGATCCCTTCCTTGTCTGCGAACACACCCTGGGACAGCGTCGAGGGCATCTCCACGTTCCTGTGAAGCACGCATTTCAGGTCACGGTCCCAAATGTCGATTGCCTCTCCCGACCATTCTCCCGACGCGTATTTCCCCACGTCCGGTGCGTACGCCATGGAGAAAAAGGGATGCTCCAGGTCTTTCGTCTCGGTCACCTTCAGATTTTTGAGGCTTACGATGGAATACCGGTTATAGTGCCCGTCGTCGGACTGGCAATGGGACACCAGCAGCCCTTTTCCCGGCACGCAGGTGATACAGTTGGCGTGGTCAAGGGGCAGCGGCCCGCTCTCTTTTTTCTTCTTGCCCTTGGCGTCGATCACAATTATCCTGGCGGTCTCCGGGGATCCCTCGGGATGGGACACCGCGGCGGCGTACAGATATTTGCCGTCGAAATATGCTCCCTGGCGGACGGAATACGCAGGATCGTCCGAGCCGTAATCGAACAGCCGGGTGCCCACGGCGGTATAGTTTTTGTCCGGGTCAAGCAGGTGGATATTGTACGGGAGCCCCGCCTCTTCCCTGTCCGAACCGGTATTGCCGCAACCGGACAATATTGCCGCCGCGCACAATACCAGGCACGGGATCAGAGGCAATAACGGGCGCAGCATCTTCGTCGATCTTCTTCCGTCCATAAGCAGCTTCCCTTTCCGCGGCCGGACAAATGCCCGGGTCAACGCGTTTTAGAATTCCACTTCCATCCCGTCGTAGGACACCAGGAAGCCCTTTGGCGCCATTGCCGGAGCGATCTCGTCGTAAATCGCGCCGCCGTTGTGGGAGAAATGGTTTAGGCAGAACACCGTCCGCTCGTCGGCGAGCCCCGCTGCCAGCAGCTTTTCGCGCATCTTTTCGCAGGCGTTGGTGCCCATATGGCCGTGCTCGTATTGCGCGTACAGACCGCCGGTGCAGTCCAGAGACACGTAGTCGAAGCGCAGGCCCTTGTCCAGCATATAATTCCAGTCGGACTCCGGGAAAATGCCCGTGTCGTGCGCGTACAGCATCGTTTTTTTGCCGTCGCTGATGATATATATCACCGAATCCGCGTGAGGATCGTGGTCCGCGTCAATGGCGGTCACGGAATATCCCTCTATCTCCACGGTCTTGAAGCGCTCCAGCTCCTGCACGCGCACCCGGTCCTCGGCGGCCCCGGCAATTGCCCTGGCAACCATTTCCACAGGCCTTTTGGTGCCGTACACCGTAAGCATCGGCGCCGAGCCCTCGTCAAGGTACGCAAAACCCACCCGGCGGTTGCAGAATTCCAGCGGGTAAAGGTGATCCTCGTGAGCGTGCGTGATCAGGCAGGCGCGGATCTCGTCAAGATGTATGTCGTTCTTCACAAAATGCCAGTAGGTATCCGCAGAAAAATCGATCAGCAGCTTCCCGTCAATAATGCTCTGCGACCTAGTGCGCACGTTCCTGCCGCCCTTTTCCCGGGCAAGCATGCACGGCTTGCAGGTGCAGAACAGCGCCGGCCAGCCTTCCGCCGCCGCAGTGCCTAAATATTGGATCTTCATACCTGTCATCCTCCTTGGTAGAGTTGTATGTATTTTTATCTTAAGCGAGCTAACTTCGTGCTGACGCCCGAGCTAAATTCCGCTGCGCGGAGCTAAATTCGACTTCGTCGAGCTAAATTCGGCTTCGCCGAACGGTGGAATATTTCATTTCGCCGAAAGCCTCCGGCTTTCAATTTCGCTGCGTGCTCTGCACGCAATTTAGCTGTTCGCGTCAGCGAACAAAATCACTCATCCCCCGGCTCCGCTTCGCCATTGACCGCCACCACTTCCGTGGGCTCCAGCATTATATGCCCCCAGTACCTGCTGGACCACTTGCCGCCGTTGACCCCGAACACCGCCTGATTACTTATATTGAACGGCAGCACGTTGGGGATCGAGTCGCACTTCTCCCGTGAGAAGGAATGGCTCCGCTGCAGTATGGAGATCTCGAAATAATAGGAACCGTCCGCCAGGCCCCTGCAGGGCACGCTGGCCTCCACGCGATTGGCCCCTTTCTTCACCGAGAAATTGCCGGATTCCGTCTTGCCGATCCGGGTGCCGTCCTGATAAAACAGTATAAGCATCAGCCGCACGTCGTCGTAATCCACGGTGGAATCGATGTCGAAGGAGACGCGCATGCTCTCCTCGCAGGTGTAGAGGTTGTTGTCCCTGTTGATATCCGCACCGGTAAACAGTATCTTCCGGGAGATGCCCTGGTTGCGCGGGGCCTCAGTGAGGTCGGTCTCCCGGCTGAAAGAAGCGCCGCCGATATCCATATAGATCTTAATCGCCTCTTCCACGTCGCCGTGGTACACCAGTTTGCCGTGATCCAGCACCACGCACCGGTCGCAGAGCTGCCGTATGGTATTCATATTGTGGCTCACGTAGAGGATCGTCCTGCCCTGGGTGGCGGAAACGTCGCTCATCTTGTCAAGGCATTTCTTCTGGAAAGCCATGTCGCCCACGGCCAGCACCTCGTCCATTATCATTATCTCGGAATCCAGGTGCGCGGCAACGGCGAATGCCAGCTTTACGTACATTCCGCTGGAGTATCGCTTTACGGGCGTGTCAATAAACTGGCGGCACTCCGAGAAATCGATTATGTCCTCCATTTTGGCATCGATCTCCCGCTTGCTCATACCCAGGATGGCGCCGTTCATATAGATATTTTCTCGCCCCGTCAATTCCCCGTGGAATCCAGTTCCGACTTCCAGCATCGACGCCACCCGTCCGTTCAGCCCGATGGAGCCGCCGGTGGGAGCCGTGACACGGGAGATGAGCTTCAGCAGCGTAGACTTGCCGGCGCCGTTTCTGCCGATGATGCCCACCCGCTCGCCGCTCATGACGTCGAAAGTCACGTCGTCGAGAGCCAGGAACGTCTCGCCTTTTTCGTAGGACCTGGCGCCTATGCGCTTCGTGGGATCCTCCTTGTGGCGGATCCGGGCGCCCAGCCTCTGCAGCTCCTCACGCAGCGTCGTTCCGCCTATCTGTCCCAGCCGGTATTGTTTGGATATGTGTTCGATTCTGATCATCGGGTCGCTCATGATCGTGATACCAGACCTTTCTTTACAGTTCGAAGCTGCTCTTCTGCGGGAACGCCGTTTCAAAAGCTTCCGCGATCCGCCCGGACAAGGCGTTGAACGCTTCGTCCCCGGTGTTCATGTTTCCGTCCTGGAGGCACAGGAACCGATGCTCCTGTTTGATTATGGAAGCGCAGATCTCGTCTCCGTTCTCCTCCCTCAGGCCCAGGCAGCGGTTGTCGGGAACGTATGGATAAAAATCCCCTTTGGCGATCTGCCACCAGTACGCTATATATTGGTTCACCTGATCGTATGATCTGAATTTTTCTTTGCAGGTGACGTCAAGCAGTTCAGGTTCCTTCTCCCAGATCTCCTCGAAAGTGCTTTTCAGGTATGCCGCAGGGGCATGAGGCGTATAAAAGCCCACGAAAAACCTGCGGTAAAGCTTTTCCAGGAACCACGTGCGGAGGTTGGCTTTACCGCTGTATTTCCTCGAAACGTATTTAGAGCGGTTCTTTTTGACCTGCTCCTTTTTGCTGAAATTCCGGTTGACCGCGGTAAGGCAGTTTTGCAGGTGGTGCTCCCAGGTCTCGAACCCCATCGACTTGCGTGGTGATTCGGCTCCGTAGGCGCAGGGCAGTCCGTCAACGAAGAAGTCTTCCGGCTTCACCGGCTTCATCAAAAACAGATCGTCGTTGAAATACACGAACTGCTCGGACAATCCCTCTATCCGGTGAACGTTCATTTCGATGGAGCAGGAGTTGAAAGAAGGCAGGTATTGCTCCGGCATAAAATCTTCGTGCTTCACGATCTTGAGCTTGGGCGCCTCCGTATTCAGAAACGCAGGCAGATGGCCCCAGGTAACGAAATACACCTTATTGACCCAGGGTGCGTACTGCTCGACGCTCCTGAACCAGTATGGCATAAGGCCCCAGTCCCGCCAGCGGTTTTTCCCGCCGTCGGGCAACACTCTTTCGGGCTCGTATTTTTCTTTCTCTGCCAGCCAGGCCGGATCGCTTCCGTCGACCCACAGCACCACAAAATCTATATCCACCGTCAACTGTCTCCTTGCCGATGTATCTTTTTCATCGGCGCGAATCATCTGTTATTTTTTAACTTTTAATTTTCGCTTTCAGCCTTCCTGCCAGGAATCTGAGCGCCGAACCGAAAGGCAGGTAGCGGAACACGGTCTTCAGCTTTTCGCCCTTCGTCATATCCTCCGTAAGAGTCTGTTTGACCAGCCGCTTTTTGATCTTGAGGATCTGTTTCTTCAGCTTCCTCCGGTCATACAGTTTCTTGACCTTGTTGGCCTCGATCAGCCGGTCGTACCAGCCGGATATCTGGGGGTCTATCTTCTCTTCCTTGTACTGCACCATGGAGCAGTGATAGTGGCGGTCGAGCTCCTCGTCGGTGACGTCCCCCAGCAGCCTCGAGAGCAGTTTGCGCTGGGTCATCTTATCGCAGGCTATCTGTTCCTCCCGGCGCGTCTGAGTTACCTGAGTGGCGGGATGACGGCGGACCAGCAGCACTTCAGGCAGTATGCACACCCGGCTGAACTGACTGACCGTCATATACATGCCGTAATCCTGGGCGAACCTCAGTTCCTCATCGTACCTGATATGATATTTGTCCAGCAGCTCCCGGTTGAAGAAAGCCGTTGGGTGCCTCGGGCCCGGGTTGGAAAACAGCATCCTGACCTTGTAGCTTTCGAAGTCTTCCATCTTGCCCGGCTTCTCCTGCCGCTTCCCGGGAAGCTTATCGTAATCCACGGTCAATGCCCCGCACACGATCACGTCCGGGTCGTCCTCCATAAAAGCCAGCTGTTTTTCGAACCGCTCCGGCAACGATATATCGTCGCTGTCCATCCGGGCGATATACTTGCCCTTCGCCTCCCCGAACCCGATGTTCAGGGACCTGGTTATGCCGATATTGCCCGGATTCCGCATGATCCGCACCCGGGGATCCGCGATACCTGCCAGATACTCTTTTACCTCTTCGGGCGCCCCGTCGTCGACGATCAGGAACTCGAAGTCGCGGAATGTCTGGCCCAGAATGCTTTCCACAGCGTCCTTCAGCAGCGGGATCTCCGTATTGTATACAGGCATCACAACGCTAATTACAGGCATCGGCGTCCTCCGTCATATCGTATCCATAAACGTTCTCTCGATCCGGCTGAACAGCACCAGCCCGATGAAGAAGATCACCAGGCTTACCGCCCAGCTTATGAGATAAAAGCCTATGTTGAAATAACCGAAGCCGAAAAAGGCGTAGCGGAAAGTTGTTATGATGGGCGTTACGGGGTTCAGCATATACAGGGTGGCGTATTTTGCCGGTACCAGCAGGAGGCCGTAGGCGATGGGAGAAGCGTATTGCCACAGATGAAGCCCGAAACCCACCAGCTTGGCCAGGTCCCGGTATTTCGTCGTCACGGAAGAAATGATTATGCCGAAGCCGGTGGACAATACCATCATCTGCAATATGAGCAGCGGGACGAGCAGCAGCGCCGGAGACAGGCGGATGCTTGTGCCTCCCCGGATCAGTACCACGGCCCAGATCACTATGAACATGCCCAGCTGGATGCCGAAGGATATGAGCTGCGATATGGCGGTGGCAACGGGCGACACGAGCCTTGGGTAGTACACCTTCCCCATGGTGGCATGATTGCGTATGAACGTGTTGGAAGTGGCTTCGACGATGGCGGCAAAGAAGGTCCAGCAGATGCTGCCCGCCATATAAAACAGGAATCCGGGCACCACCCAGTCTCCCGGCACGTCGAGAGTGGTCAATTTGGCCAGATTTCCGAACACGAAGGTGAATACTACGGTGGTGAGGAGCGGCTGGATCACTGCCCAGAGCGGTCCCAGTATGGTCTGCTTGTACAGCGCGATAAAGTCGCGCTTCACGAACAGCAGTATGAGGTCGCGGTAATGGAGCGTTTCCCTGACGTGGAGATCCAGCAGGCGGTGCTTGCTTGTGATGACTGTTTTAAACTGACCTTTTTCCATTCTTCGATCTGATCGTTTTGTCTTCGGCGTGTTTTAAATATCTTTAGTATCCGTCTGGTATTCGTTCGCGTCTGCGCCTGCCGCGGCGACGTGGAAGCGCTGCGCGGGAGCTAACGGCTGCGGTACCGGACCGTCCCGCCGCCTCTCCCGACTAATGATTATATCACTTTCCTGCCACACTATTCAACTTGCCCGCCGCGTTTCAGGAAGGTTTTCTCTGCCTTTCGGGGAGGTTTTCGTGGAATTTGTCCCGGATTTAGTGTAAAATGAGCAGCGGAAGAGAATTGTTCGACAACGGCCGGTCCTGTCCGGGGCCGGTTGCCGCACGGGAGAAACGATAAAATGTTCAAAATACTTGTAGTCGACGACAATGAAAACGCCAGAAAATATCTGTCCGCCGTATTGACCGCGGAACATTACGAAGTGGTGACGGCGAAGAACGGCCTTGACGCGCTGGAGGCAATGGAGCACGAAAAGATCGACCTTGCCCTGCTGGACGTGATGATGCCCGAGATGGACGGGTACGAGCTGGTGCGCACGCTCAGGGAAACAGGCAGCACGCTGCCGGTCCTTATGGTCTCCGCCAAGCAGCTTCCGGCGGACAGGAAGCAGGGATTCATTTCAGGCGCGGACGATTATATGACCAAGCCCTTCGACGAAGAGGAACTGATATTACGCATCAAGGCGCTGCTCAGGCGGTCCCAGATCGCTTCGGAAAGGCGCATCGTGGCGGGAGACGCGGTGCTGGATTACGATAGTTTTACGGTTCGGGGCCACGGCCAGACGGTGGAGCTGCCCCAGAAGGAATTTCTGCTGCTGTACAAGCTGCTGTCGTATCCGGGGCAGATTTTTACCAGGATACAGCTGATGGACGAGATCTGGGGCATGGATTCAGACAGCGGCCCCGAGACGGTGACGGTGCATATCGGGCGGCTCAGAAAGCGGTTCGAAGGCTGGGACGAATTCGAGCTGGTATCGGTGCGGGGACTGGGCTATAAAGCGGTCAGGAAGGTGTAATTATGAAGAAGGACAATAAAAAGAAGAGCCGCGAGCTCCCCTCCGACTCCCCTATCGTGATGCTTAAATCCATACCGCGTTTCCGCAAAAGGTGGTTCAACGTATTCTTTACGGTCATCGTCATACTGATCGCCACCACGGCAATGCTGCTGGTGTACGGCCTGGCCTTTATGCTCTACCGCACCGGCGCGATACCCGCGTTGTCCTTCCCCCATTTTTCGCTGATACTGCTGGTGTTCGCCATAAGCACCGTCGTAATTATTGCCATCATAGCCTTCCTGTGGGGCCGCATACCGTTGTCCCCGCTGAACCGCCTGATCGACGCTATGCACCGCCTGTCGCTGGGCGATTATTCCGTCCGGCTCCGGGACAGCCGCATCCATATTTTTAACGAGCTGAACCACAGTTTCAACAAGATGGCAGAAGAACTGGGCAATACCGAGATGCTGAGCTCGGATTTCGTCAACAACTTTTCTCACGAATTTAAGACGCCCATCACGTCCATCAAGGGCTTTGCGGGCCTGCTGAGGCGCCCGGACATCAGCGAGGAGCAGAAACTGGAATACGCGTCAATAATCGAGTCGGAATCGGAGCGGCTGGCGTCAATGGCCACCGACGTGCTCGACCTTACACGGCTGGAAAAACTGAATGCCCCGAGCGACGTCCGGAAACTGAACCTGTCCGAGCAGGTGCGCACCTGCGTGCTTTTGCTGGAGAACAAGATAGAGGGCAAACATATGGACCTTCGGGCGGATTTCGACGAATATTACGTCAACGGCTCCGACGAGCTGCTGCGCCGGGTTTGGATAAACATACTCGACAACGCGGTGAAATACGCTCCGGAAGGGGCTTCGCTGGACGTTTCCGTGTCCCAGTCCTCGGACGTGTGCCTGGTGTCCGTCCGCAACTCCGGCTCGTTCATTCCTGAGGAGGAACGGGACCGCATATTCGCCAAATTCTATCAAACGGACCGGTCCCACGCGTCAACGGGCTGCGGCCTGGGGCTGCCTATCGTGAAGCGCATAGTGGCTCTGCACCGGGGCGCCATCAAGGTGGAATCCTCCGTGGAAGAGGGCACCACGTTCAACGTGTATCTGCCGGTGACCTGAATCATTTGTTGACGGTCTTTAGTCGAAATGATAATTGTCGAACACGAAATACCTGACGAAGCTGCCGTCCGTGAAGTCGTCATCGGAAACGTTGACGGCCACGGCCGATTCTTTGCGATAGCCGCTTCCTTCGTATAAAAAGCCGCCGTTCTCATCTTTGTAATAAAACTCGTTGAAAGCGTCTCCGGGCATCAGGCAGAGGTCGTATACGCCGTACCGGGCCACAACAGTCTTTCCGCCGCAGGCGTTGTCGTATTCACGAACGTCATTGCCGCCGGAAACGTTTTCGGGTCCGTCAAGTTTTTGCGCGTCTATCCTGAAGGCGCGATAAATGTCGCCGCCTTTCAGCGCATCGGGGAGCTGAGAGAATTCGGTGATCTCGGTGAGCTGGGCATTGACGTATTGCTCCTGAAAAGCGAGGACAACGCCGCCGGGGCCTTTGGCCAGGCCGTACTTTACAGGGGAAATGGTAATATTGCCCGTACTCTCGTCGATCCGCGCGTCAACGGCTTCCCGGACGTAATAACCGGTGCGGTCCGCGGCGGCGCTCTGAACGGGGCCTTCACGCAGCAGCGACAGGGACAGTGAATCCACCTGGACTTCCGCCAGCGTTTTCTCCAGCGTTTCCCTCGGAAGCGCCTGCAGGTCCGCGGCAGGATCGTCGTAGAGCAGCCGCACTTCCACCAGGCAGTTTTTCAGCAGGCCCTTTTCCTTCATATCCGCGAGCGTCCTGACGTCGTCCCGAAGGCACGGGATGAGGCCGTCTTTATCCCTGATGCTGACGTTGACGTCCACCGCGCCGGTCAGTCCGAGAGAGGCTGCCACCTCGTCGTACAGATCTTTATTGACCGCTTCAGCGTACCGGCTGGAATAAAAAGTGTCCGTGTCTTCGTCGTAATAGACGTCGACGTAAAGCGTCTCGCCTTCAGCGGTGGTGCATTCGGCATTGACGTATACCACGTTCGGAGCGGTGTCGACCGTCCCTGCCTCATCCCCCGGCCGGGTGACGTAGCTCATATCGTACAGCTGCGAAAAATTATAACGGTCGCGGAAATATTCCAGTATTTTGACCGTCGGCACCGCCGTGCGGCCGTACTTGTCCGTATGGATCAGCATCGTGCCGTACTGAACATACTGCGCCAGTTCGTACATATGATCAATCTCGGTCGTCGCTTCCGGATCGTCAGGATCATCGTCAGGCGCCTCAGTGGGGGCATCGGTGCGGGCGTCGGTCGGCGCGTATGTGCGTGAGGGAGCGGATGTGCCGTCCGTGGGAATATCGGGCGTTTCCACCGCCTCGTTCCCCGTTCTGGTCCCGCAGGCCGTCAACACCAGAATGCATATCAAACACAAAACAAACGTCAATTTCTTCACGCCGCTCACTCCTTTCCGCTGCTTCGAATATCATCATATCACACCGAAATGAGTTAAACAAGTGACAAAACGCAACACGGCGCGTCGGGCGCGTCACAAAATGCTACAAAAAAACCGGGCCGCAGGTCTTCCCTGTCAGCCCGGTCCCGGTCTTTTTCAAGATCCTTCGAGAAATGTCCGGTAAAGGATATTATTTGATCTCGACGGTAGCGCCGGCAGCTTTAAGTTTAGCTTCGGCAGCGTCGGCATCCTCTTTGGAAACTTTCTCTTTGATGGTAGCAGGAGCTCCGTCAACGAGCTTCTTGGCGTCCATAAGGGATACGCCGGTAACTTCCTTAACGGCCTTGATAACGTCCATCTTCGTGGGGCCGGCATCCTTAAGGATAACGTCGAACTCGGTCTGCTCAGCTTCAGCTGCGGGAGCCTCGGCGGCAGCGGCTGCGGGAGCAGCACCGACCATAACGGGAGCAGCGGCGGAAACGCCGAATTCCTCTTCGAGAGCTTTAACAAGTTCAGAGAGTTCAAGAACGGTAAGAGCCTTTACGTCTTCGATCAATTTTGTAACTTTTTCGCTAGCCATGATAATTTTCCTCCATTTTTTTGTTAGCTGTTTTTTTGTTTTGCTGCCTGATGAGCGCCTGTGTGTTTGGATTTGCGCCCCTGTGTCGTTATGAAAGTCAGGCTTCTTTCTTCTCGGCGATAGCGTTCAACGCGATCACCAGTCCGCGGATGTTTCCGTTCAGGACATTGACCAGACCGCTGAGCGGAGCGTTGAAACCGCCCAGAACTCTCGCGATGAGCTCTTCTTTCGAAGGCATCTTGGCGAGGTCCTTGACCTGCGCGGCGTCAATTACTTTTCCCTCAACGAGACCGCCCTTGACCTTGATCTCTTCGTGTTTAGCTTCGAATTTCACAAGGATCTTAGCGGCTTCGGTGTACGAATTCGCGGTGGCGATAGCGGTAGGCCCTTTGAAATAATCTTCCGCGCCTTCGATCCCCAGCGATTCGACCGCCTTCGTCACAAGAGTGTTCTTACGCACGGCAAACTTTACGCCTGCTGCGCGAAGCTCGTTACGAAGTTCGGTATCTTCTTCAACAGTCAGACCTCTCGTGGCAACGATGATGGTAGCGGGAGAATTCTTGATATCCTCCGCGATCTCCGCCACGACGGCCTTTTTTGCTTCTAAAACCTTAATACTCGGCATCCAACAAACACCTCCTTCCGGATATAAAAAACCTTGTCCGCACAAAGACAGACAAGGTGTTGGATCAATCGTTCGTCCGACCTCACCTCGGCTGGCCTTACATGACTCCGGTCACCCGTCCGTCAACGCCTGCTGTCTTAAGTGCAATCTTACGTATTTAATTATTAAAAACTTCCGCTTCGGGTATTACCTTCGCTTCAGTTCTTTGCGGGGTTCAGGCGTACCGCGGGTCCCATGGTGGAAACTACGGTAATGCTTCTGAAGTACTGGCCTTTCGCGGCGGCGGGCTTCGCCTTGGCGATGGCGTCGTAAAGCGTGGAATAGTTTTCGTTCAGCTTGTCGGCGCCGAAGGAAACTTTACCGATAACGCAGTGGATGATGTTGGTCTTGTCGAGTCTGTACTCGATCTTACCGGCTTTAAGATCGGCAATAGCCTTCTTAACGTCCATGGTAACGGTTCCTGCTTTGGGGTTGGGCATCAATCCTTTAGGACCGAGGATCTTACCGAGACGTCCCACGACACCCATCATGTCAGGCGTGGCAACGACTACGTCAAAATCAAACCAGTTTTCGCCCTGAATCTTGGCAACCAGATCTTCGGCTCCCACGAAATCGGCTCCGCCTTCTCTGGCCTCGTCGGCTTTCGCGCCTTTCGCGAAAACGAGGACTCTGACGGTCTTACCTGTTCCGTTGGGAAGCACCACGGCGCCTCTGACCTGCTGGTCTGCATGTCTGGAGTCGACGCCCAGTCTGATGTGCGCTTCAACTGTCTCGTCAAACTTGGCCTTCGAAGCCTTGACCACCAGGTCAAGTCCTTCTGCAGGATCATACAGTTTGGCGGAATCGATGAGCTTTTTGCTCTCTTTATAGTTCTTTCCTCTGAACATATTAATTCACCCTCCTGTCTGTATTCCTGCCGCCTCAGTCGACGACTACGATTCCCATACTGCGGGCAGTTCCGGCGATCATGCTGGCAGCAGCCTCTACGGATGCCGCGTTCATGTCCACTTTCTTCTGTTCCGCGATCTTGAGAACCTCTGCTTTTGTGATCGTGGCGACCTTGTCTCTGTTAGGTCTGCCGGATCCGCTCTCGATCTTGCATGCTTTCTTAAGAAGCACCGCCGCCGGAGGAGTCTTCGTGATGAACGTAAACGTTCTGTCAGCGTAGACAGTGATTATAACGGGGATAATAAGTCCCGCGTCCGCTTTCGTTCTCTCATTGAACTCTTTGCAAAAGCCCATGATATTAAGGCCATGCTGACCCAATGCTGGTCCAACCGGTGGTGTAGGCGCCGCTTTACCTGCAGGTATCTGCAGTTTAACCAGTGCAACTACTTTCTTTGCCATTACGGTCCACCTCCCAATAGTGTTGAAAAAAATCTATGCCTGCCCGCGTTTTGCGGGTCCAAGCCTCGTTCATCAGAACACGCGCTGTACCTGCGCGTATTCGAGTTCCGCCGCGATCTCACGGCCGAACATGGAAACTTTAACTTTTACCTGCGCCTTCTCGGTGTTGATGCTTTCCACAACGCCGGTAAAGTTCTCGAGAGCTCCGGAAATGATCCTGACGGTATCGCCCACTCCGTAATCCACCACGGGTTTCACGGAAGCGTCGACGCCCAGGGCAACTATCTCCTGCTCGGTCAGGGGCGTGGGTTTGTTTCCGAATCCCACGAATCCCGTCACGCCGCGAATATTGCGGACAACATACCACGTATCGTCGGGCAT
>JAEFAM010000075.1 GCA_016287565.1 Clostridia bacterium | reverse complement strand
TCAGGAACCATCTGCTCTTTAACGGTATAAACGTTTTTAATACCCGTCATTTTGAGTATTTCAGGTACGAAGCAGGCTCCGGCGCCGTGGAGCGGCGTGTAGACCACTTTTAACGAACCGGCGGCGGAAAGGCTGTTGCGCTCAGGCGGGAGAAGCGCTTTTACCGTAGTGAGATAATCCGAAAGCAGCTCCTCGGAGACGTTTACGATCTTTCCTGCGGCAAGCAGTTCTTCAAAATCGAATATTTTGAGTTTCCGAAGGTCCGTGATCGCGTCGATCTTTTTAGTGATCATATCGCTGTCTTCCGGCGACAACTGAGCGCCGTCAGCTCCGTAGACCTTATAGCCGTTGTACTCTTTGGGATTGTGGCTGGCGGTGATCATTATGCCCATAAAAGTACCGAGATATCTGACGCTGTATGACAGCACCGGCACGGGACTGATTGCCGGATGAAAATACGTCTTGATGCCGTGGCCGACGAACACGGAAGCGGCCTCTTTAGCGAACACCAGAGAATTAATCCGGCTGTCGTAACCGATGACGACGCCGCGCTTCATTGCCGCGCTGCCGGAGTTCTTTATATGGCGGGCGATGGCCGTACTGACCTTGCGCACGATAAACACGTTGAGCCTGTTTGTCCCCGCAGCCATAACTCCGCGGATGCCCGCGGTGCCAAAATCAAGGTTTTTGTAGAAACGTTCGCGTATCTCCGCGTCGTTGCCCTTAAGTCCGGCAAGTTCCCTGTGAAATTCCGCGAAATATGGATCGGTTCTCCAGATTTCGTATTCTTTTTTGTAATCGTAACTCTTCATTGAACCTCATACCGTCCTGTATAAAAGTCAGATCGTAAGACCGTCCCGGTCAATCGTCGTCCCTGTCCGGCAGCGCGGTCTTCTCCACTCTGTCGTATTCGAAAGTGTCTTTCGAGTAGGTCAATCCGGATGAATCGTATTCCAGATACCCTCCTGCGTAATCGTTGTAAGATACGGAATACAGTTTGCTCCTCATAGTCGAAACTATTATGAAAGCGATAAAGAAACCGATCAGCAGGCAGACGATTATACGCAGAGGAGTTATTTTCGAAACGAAAGTTTCGGCAAAAGTCGAGTCTGCCGCGAAAGAAGCGATCACCGGGCAGGAAAGCGCCGCGGCGGTCAGTATGGCGGTCAATATTTTAAATATCTTTTTTATCATTTTTCGCACCTCCCGAAAACGCGGGCGTCAGATAAACAGCACGGAGATCAGGAACAATCCCGCGGCAATTCCCAGCGTCAGCAGTATAAGCCACCTGGCGAAGGCCTTCTTATCCATAGGAAGATCGCCTACCATCTTTCCGCTCTGGCCGTTCATAGCAAAAGTGTATTGCGTGCCGTTGTACGTGGTGGAAAGCATCCAGACGGGAAACAGCGCGTATTTGGCGGATTTTTCCAGTATAGTGACGGTGCCGTGCTTCTGTACGACAGAATTATAACCTTTCACGGTTTTGTAGAAATAGTTCGAAGAGGAATTGACGACTCTCTCTTTCGCCCTCTCCCAGCTGACGTCGGTGTTGATATCGAATTTGTCCGCTACGTAGCCGGCCAGGTACGCGGTCTGGAAATCCACCGCCTGGCTCATATCAAAGGGCTCCAGCGACTCCATTATTGCCTGGTTGGCCTTTTCGGAGCAGCCGATGGGGATCTTCCTGAAATTCACCAGCCCCTGCCTCTCGACTTTATAATAGCTTGTCTTCTTATATCTGTAGCGGCTGTCTTCCCATTCCTCTACTTTGGTGCCCTGATATGCGTAGTCGCCGGAAGTGTCTGTATCGAAGATCCAGAAAGGAATGTATATGCCTTTTATCTCGTTGATCTTGTTGAGCGCGCGGAATACCTTGGGCAGAAATCTTTTGCCCTTCGTATGTTCTTCAAGCGCGGCAACGGCCTGCTTTTTGTCGAATTTAAAGGGTATCACGTAATCGGGCTTAAGGTCTCCTTTAAAGGCGCCCATAATGACAACGGGATTGCCGCAATACGGACACATGGTAGAAGCCAGCGTGGAATCGCCCAGTATCTCTCCGCCGCAGGATTTGCATACGTAAGTGTACAGCCCGTCCGTTTCCCCGTCGGCCCAGGTGTTGTGCACGTCCTGCTTAAAGCCGTTGTCCTGCCCGGTGACAACGGTCTCGGATCCTTCGCTGCCTGAGGTACCGTCGGAAAGCGAAGCGTCTGTTTCCGAGAACAGTCCGGGGTCAAAGGAAGAGTCGCAGAAGGGACAGAAAAGTTTCTGAGACCCTGCGTGGAATTCGAGAGCGCCGCCGCAAAGTGGGCATTTGTACTCGTTAAGGTTTGCCAAATAAATCCAGCTCCTTTCTGAGAAAGAGTCTATTACTGTCAGTTCTTTAAGGAATCCGCCGCTTTGAGGCAGCATTCCATAAAAGATCGTTTTAAAGATTCCGTATCGATGCCGGAACCGTAGGTTGCGGCGCCTTTAAATACGTAAGCAGATCCGAAGCCCCGCTCTTTGGAATCGCCGTATACGAAATTCAGCACGTCGTCCCGATCACGGAATTCCAGTCCGCATAAAGGAGGAAGCCTGGTGCCCTGGTTGGGAGTGACTTTGGCCAGTCCGTCCTGGGTGGTGAGCCAAACGGAATCTTCTCCGGCGGCGCCGAAAAAGTATGATTTTCTGCTTCCCGAAGCGAACCGGACGAAAGCTTCGTCGCCGTTCTTTAACTGATGATTGAACGCTTCCGCCAGTGCGTATAAAGCCATTCTCGAAGCCGATGCGATCAGATCTTTGTTTCCGGTCTTGAGCACGCTGAGTTTCTGAGAACCGAAACACTCTATAAGCGTCTCCTCGAATATATCTCCCCTGCATTTAGATCCGGAAAGCTTTGAAGACTTGAGCTTAGGCCGCTTCGATACTCCCTGAACGAAGGCGGCTGCGGCGTCTACGAACTCCTCCAGATCCTTCTCGTCCTTAAAGATAACTTCGTAATCGGGAGTGGTCTCCAGCTTTATCTGCTTCTTGCTTTTTTCTTTATATTTGAACTCGTCGTTCCAGTCTATAAAGATCTCGCCGGTGTAGATGCCGCGCTTGAACAGGCACTTGCCCTCGTTTATGATATAATGCCATCCGGTCTTTTCTTTTTTATTCTTTACGGAGATCTGGAAAACGGATTTTTCCGGCGTCAGCTTTTCGGCGGCGCCGGTAAGGTCGATATAATATTTCAAGTTCGCAGCCAGTATATCGTTGATCATGTTTTACCCTCCGGGGAAATTGTCGGCAGACGGTTGAACGCGCGGCGGTCAACGTGTCCCTTGTCCGGGCAGCGTCAGAATTTGAAAGCTTTCCTGAGGTCCTTGACCTCGTCGTCGGAGATGGCAACCACATCGCCGATGGTCCTGGAAGCGATAACGGCTTTAGCACTGTATTCAAGCACCTCCAGTTTGTCGAAGGCGTTCAGCAGGCTGGACCCGGTGACGATGACGCAGTCGTTGTCGACCAGTACGATGGGAGTCATGTCGTCGAACACGTCGGCAACCATATCAGGCTGCATGAAGCTGGCGCCGAAAGGCACTTTTTTAACGTCCCTCAGCATGATGTACGACTCGGGTATCGTCCTGGAATCGAACTCGGCGTCTGTCACGGCGAACGCCATAATGTTGGGCGCGTGGGCGATGATAACGGAATTGATCTCCGGATGTTTCTGGTAGATCTTCTGGTGAAGGATCGCAGAACGGGAAGGATTTTTGCCCTCCTCTTTCCAGCTGCCAAGTATCCTTACAAGGTCGCTCTCTTCCAGATACTTTCTGTCTTTCTGGTAAGGAGTGATCAGGAACGAACCGTCTGAAAGTTTCACGGAAAAAGTGCCCTGGGCGCTGGTGAAAAGCTGCTGGTCGTATGCTCTGTGTATGAACTTGCACATATCCCTTCTGGCGGCCTTTTCTTCGGAGCTTATATTGGTATTTTTGAACTCGCCCATCCGGACGTTCTGCTTCTCTTTGGAGATTGCCACGTGCCTTTCGGACAAAGGATGTATGGTGCCTATCTTGGAAGCCTCGATCTCGAGCCTGGCGCAATAATCAAGCGTCTCGAAAGCCATGAAAGCGTTGAAAATATCTGAGGCGCCCACGAAAACACCGTGATTCTCCAGCACTACGCAATTGTGCCCTTTTTCGAATTCATTGGCGATCTTTACGCTGAGCCCGATGCTGCCCGGAACGTCGTAGGGAGCCATAGACACGGAGCCGCATACCTGGGAGAAGTTGGGTATGAGATTGGTCTCGGGGATCTTTCTGACGATGGAGAAAGCTACCAGCGCCGGAGGATGGGCGTGAAGGATGCCTTTAATGTCCGGCCTCATCCTGTATATGCGCTCGTGTACCGGAAATTCGCTGGAAGGTTTGTGAGGCCCTATAATGGTGCCGTCGGGTTTGACCTGGATGATATCGGCCCTTGTAAGAGAGCCCTTGTCCACAGAACCCGGCGTGATCCAGATGTCGCCGTTGTCGTCGAGTATAGACAGGTTTCCGCCTGAAGTGGTGGTCATTCCGTAATTGTAGACTCTTTCCATCAGCATGACCAGCTGATCGGCAGGATGGAGCATTTCAAAATTCATTCGTCTCTTCCTTTCACAAATAAATAGCTCTGTTGTTTATCTTCCGACGGCAAGCGCGCACCAGCCGCCCCGTTCTTTCGAATCTTTAAGCCTGTAACCGGATCCGTCGAGCGCCTTTTCAACGTCTTTTCGCCGCTCGGTTATTATTCCGGACAATATCAGCGTACCGCCCTCCGCCAGCAGCCTCACTGTGTCTGGGATCAGTTTAATAACGATATCCGCAACTATATTCGCCACTATGATATCGAATTTTCCGTCAACGTCCGCGGCCAGGTCTCCGCAGATCGCCTTGAATTTATCCGTGTAACCGGAAGCTGCGGCGTTTTCAGCGGATATCCTCACGGACAAAGGATCTATATCTATGCCCGTGGCCTCTCCGGCGCCAAGCTTCAGCGCTCCGATGGCAAGTATGCCGCTGCCCGTGCCGACGTCAAGCACCCTGTCTCCGGCCTTCAGATGGCTTTCAATCATCTCGAGGCAGAGCCTGGTGGTGTCGTGCTGGCCGGATCCGAAAGCCATGCCCGGATCCATTACGATCTGTATGCGGTCCGACAATTCCGCCGGAACGTCGTTGCCCCAGGAAGGCACCACTATGAGTTTTTGCCCTACGGGGAGAGGCTTGAAATACTGTTTCCAGTTGTTGGCCCAGTCTTCTTCCCGGACCGTGCCGGTCTCTGCCTGAAATTCCACGCCTGCGGCCTTGAGCCTCTCGCTCATAAAAAGCATAGCCTCGGCGGGATTGTCCTCGGGGCTGATGTAGATGTGAACTATGGCGTTGTCCCGGTCTCCGGCCAGCTCCATCAGCTCGTCGGAAACAAGTTCGTCGGCGCTGAAATCCGAGATATATCTGTCGATATCGGAATAATCTTCCACGTATATCCCGCCGCTGACGCACATTTCAGCAATGGAAGCAGTCACGTCAAGGTATCTGACGGGTATTTTGTATCTGATCTCGGTCCAGTCTCCGTTCATAAAAGGCTCCTGAAAAAAAGCGCCGCAAAGGGCGGCGCAGTTTCATATCAAACGATCCTCTCGCCCATATTGCCGCCGGCGAGGATGTGGTAGTGGATGTGAGGCACCGACTGGCAGGCGTCACGGCCGCAGTTGTTGACCACTCTGAATCCGTTTTCGACCAGTCCTTCCTGGCGGGCGATCTTTGCGATGGCCAGCTGTATGCCTCCCAGGATATCCTTCTCGTCCTCGGTGAAGCCCAGCACGGAAGGAACGTGCTTTTTGGAAGTCACCACGATATGCACGGGCATCTGGGGATTGATGTCTCTGAAGGCGACGCAATATTCGTCTTCATAAACTTTAGTCGAGGGAATGATCCCTTCGATTATCTTGCAAAAAATACAATTATCCATCGTTTTAACTCCTTTTAACTCATTGCCGGATACTCAAACGAGTTCCGGTACTTTGGAAAGCATCTCGTCGATCTTCGATACGTCTTTTCCTCCGGCCTGAGCCATGTCGGGCCTGCCTCCTCCGCCGCCCTGGCAGATGGCTGCGCAGGCTTTCACGAGTTTTCCGCAGTTGAATCCTGCGTCAACGGCGCTCTTGGTACACATTGATACTATCGTTACTTTATCTCCCAGCCCTGACGCCAGCAGTACGATTGAGTCGCCTGCCCTGGACCTGAGCTGCTCGCATACGTTGCGGAGCGCGTCTCCGTCCAGCGCGTCGAACCTTCCGGCAACCACTTTGATGCCTTTTACGGTAACGGCCTTCTCGATGACCTTTTCGGTCTCGGCCTTTGCGGATTCCATCTTGGCAGTTTCGATATCTTTAAGCGCGGCCTTGTAATCTTCAGTGAGCTGTTTCGCCCTGGCCGCGATCTCGTTCCTGTTCGTCTTAAGTATCTGCGCGGCTTCCAGAAGCTGGGATTCCTCTTCAAGGAACAGTTTCCTGGCGGCTTCTCCGGTCACGGCCTCGATCCTTCTGACTCCCGCGGCAACGGCGCTTTCGTGCACTATCTTGAAAAGGCCGCAGCTGGCGGTGTTTTTGACGTGGGTGCCGCCGCAGAGCTCGATGCTGTAGTCTCCCATAGAGACCACCCGGACGACGTCGCCGTATTTTTCGTCAAACAGCGCCATGGCGCCTGTCTGCTTCGCGTCGTCGATGCTCATCTCTCTGGTAACAACTTCGTAATCTTCCAGGATGGCCCGGTTGACCAGCTCTTCGACCTTAGAGATCTCTTCGGAAGTCATTGCCTGAAGGTGGTTGAAGTCGAAACGGAGCCTGTCGGCATTGACGGAAGAACCGGCCTGGTGAACGTGATCTCCCAGCACTGTCCTGAGCGCTTTCTGGAGCAGGTGCGTAGCGGAGTGGTTGCGCATCGTTGCCAGACGGTCGTGGCGGTCGACGGTAAATTCGGCCACGTCGCCGGATTCGATAGAGCCTTCGGTGCATTCGCCTATATGGCGGAAAATTCCGTCCTTGGACTTGGTGGTATTGACCACGGTAAACGTTCCGGTGTCTGTCTTTATGACGCCCCTGTCTCCTGCCTGGCCGCCGCCTTCTCCGTAGAACACGGTCCTGTCGGAAATGATGACCGCTTTCTCGCCTTCTTCAAGCGCGGGAAGCACGGTGCCGTCATCTTTAAGGATGTAAAGCAGTTTTCCAGAGCATTTCATGGCGTCGTAGCCTTCGAACACTGTGGGAGGACAATCCTTCGGCACCACCAGCTGTTCGCCTGCGGCCCAGGAACTCTCTCTGTCTTTAATGGCGTCCCTGGCCATCTTGCGCTGTGTGGCCATTTCCGCTTTGAATCCCTCTTCGTCAACGGCGATGCCGTTCTCGGAAGCGATGCTCCTGGTGAGGTCCAGCGGGAACCCGTACGTATCGTGAAGCTTGAAAGCCGTCTTTCCGGACAATACAGGCTTCTCGCCTTCGGCGGCAGCGGCTTTAGCCTCTTCCATGGCGCTTCCCAGAAGAGTTATGCCCTGCTCAATGGTCATATCGAATCTTTCTTCCTCGATGCGAATAACTTTTTTAATGTAATCGGCCTTGTCTCTGATCTCGGGATAGGCTCCGCCTGAAAGTTCGATGACTACGTCTGCCAGGTCGGAAAGGAAGCATTTGCGTATGCCCAGCTTGCGGCCGTGCCTGGCGGCGCCTCTTAAAAGCCTTCTCAGGACGTATCCTCTGCCCTCGTTGGAAGGCACGACGCCGTCGCCTATCATCATTACGGTGGACCTGATATGGTCCGTGATGACTCTTATGGAAACGTCGGTGCTCCAGTCGGCTCCGTACTGCTTGCCGGACCATTCGCAGACCGTGTCGAGAATCTTGCGGACCGTGTCGACTTCGAAGAGGTTGTCAACGCCCTGCATCACGCAGGCCAGTCTTTCGAGGCCCATGCCGGTGTCGATGTTCTTGCTCTTGAGTTTTTCGTAGCTGCCGTCTTCCTGGCGGTCGAACTGGGTGAATACCAGATTCCAGACTTCAATGTATCTGTCGCAGTCGCAGCCGACGCCGCAGGTGGGTTTGCCGCAGCCGTACTTCTCGCCGCGGTCGAAGTGGATCTCGGAACAGGGGCCGCAGGGACCGGTGCCGTGCTCCCAGAAATTGTCCTCCTTGCCCATACGGATGATGCGGTCGGCGGGAACGCCTTCCTGCTTATTCCAGATCTCGAAGGCCTCGTCGTCGTCTTTATAGACGGTTATGTAGAGGCGGTCTTTCGGTATCTCCATTACCACGGTGAGGAATTCCCAGGCCCAGGCGATGGCTTCTTTCTTGAAATAATCGCCGAAGGAGAAATTGCCCAGCATCTCGAAGAAGGTGCCGTGCCTCGCGGTCTTTCCCACGTTGTCGATATCCGGAGTCCTTATGCACTTCTGGCAGGTGGTGACTCTGCGCCTGGGCGGGATCTCCGCGCCGGTGAAATAGGGCTTCAGGGGCGCCATTCCGGCGTTTATCAGCAGAAGGCTGGGATCGTTTTTGGGGACCAGCGAGAAACTGGGCATTCTCAAATGTCCTTTGCTCTCGAAGAAGCTGAGATATTTTTCTCTGATTACGTTAAGACCAAGTTTTTGCATATCGAAAAATGCTTCCTTTCACTGCGGTTATTAAGCCGCCATGCCATCTTCCTGCGGCGTCCGGCGGCAGGTTTTTTAAGACCTTTCCGCAAAAAAATACTTCGCCCCCGGCTAAAGGGACGAAGACCAATAACTTCGCGGTAATGCCCTTTCCCGCACAACATCTCGGGCTTTTGCGATTATAAACAAAAACCCGGCCGCTGTCAAGGGCAGCAATACCGTTTACGCCTTAAATTCGGAGTCTTTTTCGCACTTTTCCTTATCGATCAGCATCAGCACGGCGGCCAGTATCAATCCCACGGCGGTGACGATGATAACGGCGGTCCAGTTTACGTCTTTAAGGCCTCCCAGATACCACTTTCCCGTATCCGCGTTCTGGAGTTTGCTGAATATGAGGACAACGTCCGTAATGATCGTGGCGGCAACTGCCAGCAGGCTCAATATGCCGAGCACCGGCACCTTGCGCTCGGTAGTCTTTTTGATGCGCACGGGAG
>JAEFAM010000074.1 GCA_016287565.1 Clostridia bacterium | reverse complement strand
TGACGCCTGGATCCACGGCAGGCCGGAAACGGATGAAGGCGTTATGGAAGATCTGCTGTTTAAGGACAGCGCCGGGAATAAGGTCTACGTAGTAAAAAGAGAGCGAAAAGGCGTTAAAAAGGCGGTTTTATCTTACGAAACAGTTGAAGCAGGTTCATATTCCGATCCTAACGTACCTGATATTGGCGGCGGCGCGGCGGTGGACGTGATCACCCACGTCCGGGTACGCCTGCAGACCGGCAGGACGCACCAGATAAGGGTCCAGTTCGCTTCGAGAAAATTGCCGCTTTTGGGAGATAAAAAATACGGCGCAAAAGACGTTTTCGATAAATTAGCCCTTTGCGCCACTCATTTGTCGTTTCCTCATCCCAGGACAGGAGAAATATTGACCTTCGACATACCTTTCGATTACAGTCTCAACCCTCGGTAAATTCGAAAATATGCTCTCCTGACTCGAAAATACCGTCAGTGTCCCCTGCCTTTATCCTGCAGAACAAGCCGTAAGGGACCGTCACCGAGAGCTGTACTTTTCCGTAAGTGCGTTTCCATCTGACCGCCAGTTTTCCGCAGGCCGTCATGACCCATCCCTGAGCTGAAAGCAGCCCGGAAGGCATATACGGCTTTACGACGTAGTTTCTGTAAGCGTTTTTCAGGTCCGAAAGGTCCATATCGATGCCCAGAATATATTTATAGAACCACATATCCACGCTGGCGTACATAGGATGATCGTGTGAATTCATTCCCGGATCTTTTTTCAGCTCGAAACGTTCCCAAATCGTGGTGGCGCCGTTCTGAAGCATAAATCCGTAGCCGGGATATCGTTCGTCGGTCAATATTTTATACGCCAGATCCGCTCTGCCGAACTTCGTAAGCACGTCCAACAGGTATCTGGTGTTGAGATTGCCGGTGGTGATCGTATAGTTTGCCGCTTCCAGGGCGTCTGTCAGCCTGTCAAACGCGTTTGCTTGATGATCTACTGGTACCAGATCCATGTAAAGAGAAAATACTTGACACCCTTGAGAACCGGTAGCTACCCTTCCCGTCTCGGGATCGAACCATTTATCCAGGAACGCGTCCCTGATACTCCTCGAAAGATTAAGCCATTTGCCCACGTCTCCCGTAAGTCCAAGCAGTCCGGCAAACTCCGCAAGCATCACACAGTTGAAATACGAATACCCGGTAGACATCAATATTCCCGGAGTGTCTTTAGACGCCGCTATCTCCGCATCGATGCAGGAAGCGACAGGAGCAGCCCAGTCGCCATAGTAAGAATAATCGACGATATAATTATCCGATCGCGACAGCAGATATTCTTCCCATCTGCGCCATTGATCGTAATGAGCGGCAATAAACGGAACGTCTCCCGAGCGTTTTAAATACTCTCTTCCGGCGACAAGGAACGAGGAACAGACGGGATCCGCAGGGCGGCAGCCAATTACGAAAGGCGCCGTACACGTTATGGTGCCGTTGTGATCCTGCGCGTCGCATATATCGTCAACTACTTTAGGAAAGATGGGACCGATATCGAAATTGTACGGCGTCTCCTCGAACCTGACGGTGGCGTCGTTCATCCATCCCATCCTCTCGTCTCTCTGAGGACAGTCCGTAAGTATGGAATGGATATTGGCCTTTTCGGTCTGGACGCATGCTTTGTGTATGGCATTCAGCATCGGTTCTCCGCATCTGAAATCGCCTGCCTGCTCCAGATCGGTGTAAAGTGAAATCGCTTTAATGCAATTTTCGTCAAATCCGGGACCGTATCCCGTAACGCTAACGTACCTGAAACCGTGATAAGTATATTCGGGCTGCCAGAAACCTTCTCCGTCTTCCTCTCCGGAACAGATAAACGCGTCAGTAGCTCTGGCTTTTCTTAAAGGCGCTGTGTAGACGTCGAAGTTTTCGTCAAGTATCTCTGCGTGCCTGATCTCTATCTTCTGCCCTTTTACCGTTTCGGCAGGCAGTTTAAGCTTCACCACACCTGCCAGGTTCTGTCCGAAATCAACCACGTACCTGTTTTCCGCGCCGCGGCTGATGATATCCACCGGTCTGTATACCTCTTTAGATACGACGGGCGGAACCGTCATTATCACAGATTTTTCGCAAGGCGCGGGACAATACTCAGGCTCATACCGTTCGGATACTTTAATACCGGCGTCGAAAATCTCTCCGTCGTACACGCTGGACTCCACGATATCCGTATATGACCATTGCCAGGAACCGTCAATATCTAACGTGACCGTTCCTGTTTTGCCGCTTTCTAAAACGAATCTGCCTGATACCATATTGTCGCCGTCGAACCGCGGCCTCGGAAAATGCAGATCGCCGATAAGAAATTCGCTGTCGAAATTACGGTAGCCGTCAGCCGCAACCACGACGATCTCATTGACGCCTTCTTTGAGGAGTCCTTCGAATCCCTCGCAAAAAACGTATGAACAGCGCTTCGAAAAATCTGTAAACGCAGGGTCAAGCCTCGCATTATCTACTCTGATGCCGTTGACGTAAAGCGTGGAATAGCCTATCCCGCAGTACAGCGCCATGGCGTGATCCGGCACTTCGTAAAGTTCGAGGGTCTTTCTGAAGGCCACGGGTCTCCTTTTTACGGCTCCGGGGGCCTTGATCCATTTAAGTTCGGGAACGCAGGAAAAACCGTAAAACCAGTCCGTAAATTCAGCGCTTTCGCCGTCCTGGCCGGCAGCTTCCACGCTCACGTATAATTCGGTCCACAAAGGAAACTCGGGACCGGTATATTTGCATTTCTGTTCATCGGAACCGACGGTGCCGGAATCCCACAGTTCGCCTTCCAAAGTATGGATCCTCACGCGGTACCGGCACTGGCGGCCTCCGGGCTTGTCGCTTTTTAATTTCCAACTTAAAACCGGGCAGCGGCCCGAAGCTGTTCTTGTCCTGGCTTCTCCACGAAGCGGTCTTCCGTCTACGGATATTTCCGTTATTCTCAGCATAAGACATCACCGCTTAGATTATATAACCACGCGCCTTTCTATTCAAGCGTTTTAAGGTGAAACAGTCGTTCCGTTCGAAGGAGTCCGGGCGCGGGTCACGGCAACGGATCGACGACACGGCCGGAGCGGCACCAAACCCCTTGACCGAAACGCGCAAAAATATTTTTCACACTGTATTGACATAATAAAAATATATGATAAAATACCCACCGGAGTTTAGCAATTCTAAACTTTTAGTTTACTGAAAGGCAGGGTCGAACATGACCGGCTTAGCTCTCGGAAAAAAGATCCGCGACCTTCGGATCACCAACGGCCTTACTCAGGAAGAACTGGCCAACAGATGCGAGCTTTCCAAAGGTTTCATCTCCCAGCTCGAAGGCGACCAGACGTCTCCTTCCATCGCCACTCTCATCGACATCCTCGAATGCCTCGGCACCGACGTACAGTCTTTCTTCAGCGAAAAGCCTGAAGAAAAGATCGTTTTTACGCCTGCGGACTACTTCGAAAAGGAAGACGAAGAGCAGGGCCACCGCATAACCTGGATCGTACCCAATTCACAGAAAAATAATATGGAGCCCATCATACTTGAACTGGCTCCCGGAGGCATCTCCCCCGAAGACGATCCCCACGGAGGACAGGAATTCGGATACGTGCTTTCCGGCACCGTCACCGTACACACCGGAGACAAGTCCGTAAAAGCAAAAAAAGGAGACTGCTTCTACTACTCCCCCGATAAAGAACACTACATAGAAAATAAAACGAAACAGATCGCTCGGGTGCTGTGGGTATCCGCGCCACCCAGCTTTTAAGGAGGCTTTTCATGTCCGAGCACATCATCGACCTTTACAACATAACCAAAAGTTACGGCGACACCGAGGTCATAAAGGATCTTTCGCTCTACATCAGAAAGAACGAATTCCTTACGCTTCTTGGACCTTCCGGCTGCGGCAAGACCACCACGCTCCGTATAATCAGCGGTTTTGAAAAGCCCGATTCAGGCAGAGTTTTCTTCAACGGAGAAGACATCACCGACCTGCCTCCCCACAAGCGCAAGGTCAATACCGTTTTCCAGAAATATTCCCTGTTCCCGAACATGAATATTTACGAAAACATCGCATTCGGCCTAAAGATCAAGAAGCTGCCTGAAAACGAGATCAAGAAGAAGGTAAAGGCAGCGCTGGAACTTGTGGAACTTTCCGGCTTCGAGCGGCGCAAGCCCGACTCCCTCTCCGGCGGCCAGCAGCAGCGCATCGCCATCGCCAGGGCAATCGTCAACGAGCCCGAAGTTCTGCTTCTGGACGAGCCTCTGGGCGCCCTCGACCTTAAGCTCAGAAAAGAGATGCAGGTGGAACTTAAAGCGCTTCAGAAGAAGACCGGTATCACCTTCGTGTACGTGACCCACGACCAGGAAGAAGCGCTTACGATGTCCGACACCATCGTGGTAATGAACCAGGGCGTCATACAGCAGATCGGCGTGCCCACCGACATATACAACGAGCCGGTCAACGCCTTCGTTGCCCGCTTCATCGGCGACAGCAACATATTGTCCGGCGTGATGGTTAAAGACTACCTCTGCGAATTCGCAGGCCGCCGTTTCGAGTGCGCCGACAAAGGCTTCGGCAAGGACGAGGACGTTGACGTGGTGATCAGGCCGGAAGACATCACCATAGTGAAGCCGGAAGACGGAATGCTTACAGGCACCGTTGCCTCCGTGCTCTTCAAAGGCGTGCATTACGAGATGATCGTGGACGCTCCCGACGGATTCAAATGGAAGATCCACAGCACCCAGATGACCGAGCCCGGCACTGTGATCGGCATGAACGTAAAGCCCTTTGACATCCAGATAATGAAGATACCGTACAACATCCTCACCGGATGGGTATTGAAGGACAATTTAGTAGACATAGGCCCCGTAAACGTGAAATACCTCGACGCCAACGCCAACACCTCGGATTCCGAATACGAGGAGGCGGTCAACGTGTACATACTTCCCCAGGACATCGAGATACTCAAGGCCTTGTCCGAGGACGAGCCGGAAGAAGGCTCCAACATCGTCCGCGGCGAAGTCGACACGTTCCGATATAAAGGCGACGACTACGAGATCACGGTAAAATGCGAAGATCTTTCCCTGCTGGTACATACGTACGATAAAGTCAAGATAGGCCAGACCGTGGATCTGTACATTCCGGAAGACAAAATCCGGGTACGCAGACGTGAGGAGGTTGTGGAAATAGATGACCAGAATCACTAAGACACTTAAAAACATACCGCTTTACGTCTGGATCATCCTGTTCACTATAGTGCCCCTCGTGATGATCTTCGTTTACGCGGTGTTTGAATTCAGGCCCGACGGAGTGCATTTCACCCTCGAGCATCTGAAATACGTATTTACGGATAAGCAGGTGCTCCAGGCCGAGCTGAGGTCGCTAAACTACGCCTTCATCTCCACTGTGATCTGCCTGCTTCTGGGTTATCCCCTGGCATATTTCCTGTCGAGGCTCAGCGAAAGGATGCGCAGTTTTCTCTCCATCCTGCTGCTGCTCCCCATGTGGATGAATTTCATCATCAGGACCTACGCCATGCTGTCGCTGATCGACGAAGAAGGCATAGTCACCAGGATACTCGGAGGAACGATGCTCAAAGGCACGGACGCGGCCATCATCATAGGAATGGTGTACAACTTCCTTCCCTTCCTGGTATTGCCCATATATACGTCGATGACGAAGATCGACAAGAACCTGATCGAGGCGGCGCAGGATCTGGGCGGCAACACCTTCCACGTGTTCAAAGGGGTCATATTCCCCTTGACCGTGCCGGGAGTTGTATCCGGGATCACCATGGTGTTCGTGCCCTGCGTCACCACCTTCGTTATCCCCCAGCTCCTCAACAACAACGCCTGGACCATCGGCAAACTGATCGAATTCAAATTCATATCAGGCGCTTCGGCAGAAGGCGTCGACCCGGACGGCGGCGCGCTGTCCTTCATACTGATGGTGCTCGTATTTATCTGCATGTCCATATTCAACCTTATCGACAAGGATGACGAATCTGCGGGAGGTATGACGCTATGAAAAACGACAAATCTCTCATTTTCAAGATACTGTACATAGCGGTCATAATGATCTTCCTGTACGCTCCCATCGTCGTGATGATACTGTATTCGTTCAACGCGGGAGCCACGAGAGCGAAGTTCACGGGCATATCCCTGGTACATTACGCGGAACTGGCGGATCAGTCCGAACTGCTGAACGCGCTGAAGAACACGCTTATCGTCGCCCTCATCGCGTCAGTGATCGCCACGCTGATCGGCACGTACGCTGCCTTCGTTATAGCAAGGCTGTCTCCTTTCAGAAAGAACGTTGTGCTGAAAACGCTGAACATACCGATGCTGAACGCTGACATCGTCACCGGTATCTCCCTGATGCTGTTCTTCGTGTTCGTATCGATACCGCTGGGCTTCTTCACGCTGCTGATCGCCCACGTGATGTTCAACGTGCCCTACGTTACGATGTCCGTGCTGCCGAAGATCAGGCAGCTAAACAAGAGCACTTACGAAGCGGCGCTGGATCTGGGCGCTTCCCCGGCGCTGGCGTTCAGGAAAGTGGTGTTCCCGGAGATACTCCCCGGCATCATATCCGGAGCGCTGCTGGCGTTTACGCTTTCGCTGGACGATTTCATTATAAGTTACTTCACTTCCGGATCTGATTTCATGACGCTGTCGGTATGCATCAACTCCATGACCAAGAAGACCATACCGCTGGCGGTCAACGCGCTGTCCACGATACTGTTCGTGGTGGTGTTCGTGATACTCGTCATCGTGAATTTCAGACCCGCGGGCAAAAAAGCCAGGGCCGACCAGGCCTGAAAACATATATGATCAGGAGGAAAAAGGAAATGGAAAAGACAAATTCCGGCAACGTGAGACACGCGTTCTCAACGAAAAGCAGGATACTGTGCGTCGTGATCGCGGCGGTCATGGTTCTGGGACTTCTTTCGGGCCTCAGCGCCTGCGCGCCCAAACAGAAGCTGTACGTGTTCAACTGCGGCGACTACATCGATCCGGGCGTGATCAAGGAATTCGAGAAAGAATATCCTCAATACAAGGTGGTTTACGATACCTACGACACCAACGAGACCATGTATCAGAAACTGGTGAGCACCAACACTCCCTACGACGTTCTCGTGCCTTCCGACTATATGGTATCCAGGCTGATCAACGAAGGCCGTCTCAACAAGATCGATATGAGCAAGATCACCAACTACGGCAAGATCAGATCCGACCTTAAAGGCAAATCATACGACCCGGACAACGAATATTCCGTTCCCTATATGTGGGGCACGCTGGGGATCATTTACAACAGGGATCTCATCGGAGACGACGTCATCGACAGCTGGGACTGCCTCTGGAACGAGAAGTACAAAGGATCCATCCTGATGCTCGATTCCATCAGAGATACCATGGCCGTTTCGCTCGTCAGACTGTACGGGCTTGACGCCATCAACTCCACCGATCCCGAGCAGATCGAAGCCGCAGGCAAGGAACTGGAAAAGCAGAAAGCGATCGTGGCCCAGTACGGCGTTGACGACATCAAAGACCCCATGATCCGCGGCAATTACGCGCTCTGCCTGGAGTGGTCCGGCGACGCCTACGCCATTATTGACGAAAGCGATTACGATCTGGGATACGCCATTCCCAAAGAAGGCTCCAACGTATGGATCGACAGCATGGTCATCCCCACTTCCTCCAAGAATACGGAAGGCGCGCTGCTGTTCATCGATTTCATGTGCCGCACCGACATTGCCGTGAAGAACGCTTCCTACATCGGTTATTCCACTCCTCAGGACGAAGCACTGGCGGAGCTGGGCGAAGGCTATATCGACGACGAGGTGTACAATCCTTCTACAGAGACGCTGGCAAATACAAAGGAATTCGTCGACCTGGGCGCCGAAGTTATGGAGACCTACAACAAGACCTGGGAGAAATTCCGCCTCACCGAGTCCGAGACCGAAGATTCCGTGAACCTCACCTGGCTGTATATCGTACTGGCCGTTGCCGTCGTGGCGGTGATCGTGTTCTTCGTAATACGCAAAAAGAAGAGAGACAAGCTCAGGTACGACGACTGAGTGTTATTATCGACCGGGGGCAAAGCCGAATGACTGGGCGTGAACTTTCCGAAAGCTATTTTTATGACTGCGGTTTGAACGTTTTTCGTGAAAACTTTCCGGAAATCATGCAATATCTGTGCTTTGCCCTCGCAGGGCCCGGCTCCGAATGTTACGGTTTTGACGACGAACTGTCCAAAGACCACGACTTCGAGCCGGGTTTTTGTATTTTTTATCCGGAAGGCCTGCTGGACTCAAGGCAGGTGTTCGCGCTGGAACGGGCTTACGCTAAACTGCCCTCGGAATTTATGGGATATAAAAGGCAGCCCGTGGCCTCTTACGGAGGTCTGAGCCGCCGGGGCGTCATCGGTATCGAAGAGTATTTCGATCGCTACATCCCCTCGTCCGCCTTCCCTCCGAAAAGCGTGGGGCAATGGGCGCTGATCCGTGAAGAATCGCTGGCGGAGGCACTGAACGGCACAGTCTATATGGATAATTACGGCAATTTTTCAAATATACGCGACGATCTGGCCGTTCCGCCTCAGGATATACGTTTTAAGAGGCTCTCAGGGCTCTTATTCCGGCTTTCTCAAAGTCTGGCATACAACGTACCCAGGATGTATGAACGGGGCGAAAACGGGGCCGTACGGCTGTTTTTAGCGGAAGCCACCGAAGACGTGCTTTCCTGCCTGTATATTTTGAAAGAACGCTACAGGCCTTATAAGAAATGGCTGTTCAGGGGCATGGAAAGCCTGCTCTCTTCGGAAGCAGCGTCCGGCGCTCAGAGCGATGTAGCTAAAGAGATATTCGAGAAGACGCTTAAAATGGTAGATGCGGAAGAATGCGCCGTTGGCGTAGAGCTTGCCGGAGAGATCGCGAACGAACTGGCAGAAGCGGTCAAAGGCGCCTGCGGCCTGGATTCCTCGGGCGACAACGCTTTGCAGAAGTGCGCTTTCGAACTGAACGACAGAGTCGCGGACAACGTACTTCGCAATTCCGATATAATGCTGCTGGTCTGACTTTTCGAGCCGTATCAGCCCGTTACGAATATGTAAGAATATATATCCTGGCCTCCC
>JAEFAM010000073.1 GCA_016287565.1 Clostridia bacterium | reverse complement strand
CGCCGCGCTCGTACAGCTCTTTTACGGTGGCCAGATCCTCCGGCCCCGAACCGATAACGATGGAGCCGTTGTTCTTATATTTCACGCCCAGCTCGGCGCAGACCGTCTTCATCAGCCGGGACCCTTCCACGTTAAAGCGCGCCTTCAGCGTTCCCGGCTTGGCGTCAAACCCTGCGTGGACAATGGCGCTGTTCGCGCAGCTGGCGCCCCTGGCAACGTCGTTTTCCGCCTCCAGCAGGCATATATTCAATTCATACGCGGACAATTCCCGGGCGATCATGCCTCCGACGACTCCCGCCCCGATAATCGCTACGTCATACATATATAAAGCACTCTCCTAACAGCTTTTTCGGCTTCGATTATAACATGAAGAGGCGGTGAAATTCAATGCTTTTATGCCGGGCGGCGCAAAGATCGCGCGGCTTGGTACGGTCAATAGTACGATCAGGCAGCCGGTCTGGCGGCCGGTCAGGCGGCAGGTCAGGCGCCCGGTCAAGTCACCCCGGTATCGAGATCTCGACCTGCCCTCCCGCGTCAACGTTCTCGACAAACGTAGAATACGTCGCGCGGAGACTCATCTGAAGATCGTTGCTGTACCACGCGAACCGGATCTCGATGAATTTTCCGGTACTGACGATGCAGCCGTCCTCGCCTACCCTGTATAAAAGATCGTTCTGGCCGATACTGTAAGTGATCTCTTTCGCGTCGAACTGCTCTTCCAGCGAAGCGATTATATCGCTGATAAACACGTCGTAAATAAGATTGACAACGTCATTTCTCGGTACGGCGTTGATCATTTTTTCCGTTCCGGAGGATCCGCTCTCAGAATCGTACGTAACGGCGCCCCTGAACACGTCACGTGGATATATCGACGTAAGATCCCGGTCCATATCCAGATAACGGCCGTATTCAGAATAGAAAGCTTCGGTTATCTCTTTGCGATCGAATCCGCCGCCGGGCTCGTTTTCGGCGTAATAATAATTTGCGTCCATGTAAAAATCGAAGGCTGCGGTGTCCGCCCCGTTCTTGTACTCTCCGGACATATGGATGACCCGCCCTTCGCCGTTGCGGTCGCTTGCAAAAAGTTCCGCGTCCACTCTTTCCTCTTGAGTCAGCTTTTTGTAGCCCAGATCGTATTCATAATCCTTTATCTCATACATCACGTAGTGAACGTCGCTCAGTTCATCGGTCTTCTTCTGAGCCGCCAGATAAAGGGCGTAGAGCTCCTCGTCGACCTCCTTGCTGACGAAATACGGCGGATAATAGATGTTTTCAGGGATCTTTAAGTCGAAAACGGACCCGGGCTCGACGATGCTGATCTCCATGCGGCCGGTCATCTCGCAATGGCCCGCGTACGTGGAATAATTGATATCGATCAGACACTCGAGATCCGCAGCGTAGCCGCACAAATAACCGTTCCCGTCAATAGTATATTCTTCCCGAACGCGCCTGTACCTGAAGTCGTTATCCTCCGTGCCGAGCCCGGCGGCCAGAAGGGCGAATTGTCCGTCAACCGCGATCGACGCCGCCCTCCCGTCGTGGTACAGCGAAATGATCTTGACCCCGTTTTCTCCGTCGCGCATCTCCGCGTCGACAAACGAGGACTCCGGCGTGACCAAAAAAGTGCTGATATCATAGATCGCCGCCTGCATCAGCTTCATGCCTTCCTCAGTATCGCGGTCAACGATCGTATAATCTTTGCTATCTGTCCTTTTGTAATAGACGTAGTCCTTGTCAACGTAATAATCCACGTTGTCCGTAGACGAATTGTTCGTCCAGAGATATTCTTTTTTGTTTGCTATCGACTCGCTGACGGTACAATTGATCAGCGTCGAACCGCTTTTTCTGTTATGGATCGTCTGGGTAGTATTTTCTTCTGAATATTCGGCCATATTTCTGCCGTTTATAAGCGCGGTGACGTCAGCGGTCATTCCGACCGTCGTTTTTACGTCTGAGAGCCTGGCGCTCTTTTCGTATGCCGCCTCGTAAATGCCGTATATCTGCGCTTCTTCGGCGTTGAGTTCCTGCCGCGGCGCCGCAGTGGGGTCGGGGGCAGGGGTGGCAACGGGCTCGGCGGATGCGGGAGCCCCGGTCTCTGAGCTGTCGGGATCCTCGGTCAATTTCGGTATATCAGGCGGCGGTGTCCGGTCAACGCAGGATGCCAGCGGCAGGCAGATCGACAACGCAAGGAGCGCGGACAATAACTTGATCAACGTCTTTTTCATTTTACGTCCCTCTAAAATAATTTTGATACAGTATAGCATAAAACGGGAGGAAAAACAAAAAACGCCTGAGAGCGGGCGAGATCGCGTGCTGTCTCACGCAGCTAAATTGTGCTTTGCACAGCTAAATTTGCTTCGCAAGCTAAATTTGTCCTTACGGACGAACTAAAATCCGCTTTGCGGAGTGAAATTCGGCTGCGCCGAGCGAAATTGACCTCCGGTCAGCGAACGATTCGTGCCATGCTCGGTGCATTGGCGCTTTTCCTGTTACCGTGAATTTCAAACGCATAGATATCGAGCATGCGCTTTCGTGTGTTTCTCGTTCGGTTTTGATTTTTCGGTCGGACCCTGCGCTTTGGTTCTGCTTCCGGGGGCCAAACAAGCATAAGTTTCGAGGATATTGACCGATTATATGGATTCCCTCGAAACTTCTCGAGACGCGCGCTGTCTGTTTTTCGCAAGCCGGTCATATTTCGAGGATTTTTTAAAGGTTCAGCGTTTTCCCTCGAAAAAATGAAAGCGTGCGCCGTCTGTCAGGCTAAGATCATGGAAAAAAAGCCGCGCGTATCGTTTAAATGAACGAGAATGACGAGGATTATCAATGTTTTCAAGATTATCCTCGACTTTCAAGATTCTGTGCTCATTTGATCTGTTTGAAACGAACATAAGCTTCGAGAATTTTTGCCTAAATCCTTCGTACCCTCGAAACTGAATTTAGTGGCTCTGCTGCTTTGGCTGAAACGGGAATAAACTTCGCGGATCTGGAGTTATTATACGTGGTTATTCAAGACCGTTGCTCGCGGTATCAAGAAAAGGACCGGTGCGTTAAAACTCTTGCGCGGAGCGAAAAAATAGAATATAATCAACACAGCACCGCATCATCTGGGATGTACGGTAAAAGTCCGTTCTTTTGAACCTACAGCTTCAAAAAGGGATTCCTTATTGACACGAACGCGAAGGTAGGGCCGCAAGCTAATTCCGGTGACTTGTCCCGGCAGCGGAAGACTGAGCGTACGCATAGGATACCCACCTATCTCAATCGATAGGTGTCAAAGCCGGATGCGGCACCCCGGAGTGCGGTTTCTCTTTGCCCTGAAATTCACCATCTCGTCTTCCAGCGCTCGCTGTACGCGGCGTTGGCGGGATCTTTGGGATCTTTTCCGGGGCAATTTCTTTTTGCTTCGCTGTTCCTTTTCTCTTCAAGGATAGATGAAAAACGCCGGCAGTCATTGTCGGACAACGGAAGTATGACGCGCTCGCCGGTCCAGGAAGAGAGGTAGCAGGCGTTGGAAAAGGCAAGTTCGTTGACGCCGGCGGAACCGGGCGACAGCAGCTCGGTGCCGTTCGTTACGGCGGAGGCGAAATCTTCCAGGATCAGTTCATGGCCGTCCCGGGTTTCCCTGGCGGAAAACCGCTCTTCGGACAAGGGCGGCAGCGCGTAGCAGTCCTGACATTCGAAGCAGAACCGGCGCTCGGGCACTCCCAGCCGGAGCACGGAAAGCACGCCGTTTTCGATGATCAGCCGTCCGTTTTCGAAGGCCATTTCCAGCCGGTTCAATCCCGGAGCCTCTCCCGTGGAGGTGACGAACACGCCTGTGCCTCCACCGGGAAATTCCGCGTATATAGTGGCTTCGTCTTCCACGTCGATGCGATGGTATTTGCCCTCGTGGCAGAAGGCCAGCACGCTTTCTGGCATGCCCAGCATCCAGAGCCACAGGTCGATATTGTGCGGCGCCTGGTTAAGCAGCACGCCTCCCCCTTCGCCGTTCCAGGTGGCCCGCCAGTCGCCGGAATCGTAATACGCCTGGGTGCGGTACCAATTGGTGATCACCCAGGATGAACGCTTGAATGCTCCAAGTTCGCCGCTTTTGATGATCTCCCGGGCCCGTGCGTACACCGGATCGGTACGCTGGTTGAACATTATGCCGTACAGCTTGCCGCTGGCCGAGGCAGTCCGGGCAAGTTCGACGGCTTTCTTCAGTTCCACGTCCGCAGGTTTTTCGCTGAGCACGTGAAGCCCGGCTTCGACGGCCTGCATTCCGATGGCGGCGTGGAAACGGTGGGGCGTGGCAATAATAACGGCGTCAACGGACAGCTTCCCTGCGTTGACGGCGGCGAACAGCTCTTCGGCGGAAGCGAACACAGGCACTCCCGGGTACAGCCCCGAGAGCGTCTCCCGCTTGCGGGGGTCAATATCGCACAGGGCCCCCAGGCGCATGCCGGCGATCCTGCCCGAGCCCGTTGCCCGCGCATGGGCGGAGCCGATATTGCCCACGCCGATTATCGCCACGTTTACGAGTCCGTCCGGCCGTTCCGTCGTCCCCTTCGCCGCCTGCTCGGTTGTCCCTGCCGCTGCCGCATCCGTCATCCGCTCCGTCTCCCGTTCCATTGATCAGACTCCGCCGTAAGTGCCGCTGGTGTCGCTGAAAACGGCCTTCACGTCGTCCTTGCGCCTTGACGTCTTGACCCGCTTCATCAACTCGGAGTAATACAGGTCGTCGTCGAAGGGCAGTTCGATCTCCTTGCCCAGCCAGGCGGAAAGGTGCATGGCGTTGGAAAGGGTGAGTCCGTTGATGCCTTCGGTGCCGCTGGCCACAAGGGGTTCTCCGCGCAGGATCGCCGCGGCAAAGGCGTTGAGCACGCCGGAATGCTGCTCGCTGCGGCCGTCTGTCTCCACTTCGACGGTCTTGCACCTGGGCGCGGCAAAGGAGCTGGTGTTGATCCTGGAGAATTCGGGCTCGGGCATCTCGAGTTCCGTGAGCATCAGCTTGCCGCCCTCGGCGATCAGCCTTCCTCCGTCCATTGTGACCTCGAACCTGTTGGTGCCGGGAGCGTCGCCGGTGGAGGTGACGAAGGTGCCGGTGGCGCCGGAGGGATATTCCACGAAGGCGGTGACGTCGTCTTCCACCTCTATATCGTGCCATTTTCCGAAATACATGCGGGCGTAGACCTTGGAAGGCATGCCGCAGATCCACTGCCACAGGTCAAGATTGTGCGGGCACTGGTTGAGCAACACTCCGCCTCCTTCTCCGGACCAGGTGGCGCGCCAGGCGCCGGAATCGTAATACGCCTGGGGCCTGTACCAGTTGGTGATGATCCAGTTGGTGCGGCGGATCCTGCCGTATTTGCCGGATTGCACCAGTTCGCGCATCTTGCGGTACAGGCAGTCGGTGCGCTGGTTGAACATCATGCCGAACACCACTCCGGCGTTTTTGGAGGCCTCGTTCATCTCTTTGACCTGCTTCGTGTAAACGCCTGCGGGTTTTTCGCACATGACGTGGATGCCGCGCTTGAAGCATTCCATCACGTACCTGGGGTGGAAGTAGTGGGGCACCGCGATGATGGCCGCTTCCACCTTGCCGCTGTCAAGCATTTCTTCCGCCGTGTTGAACACCGCTACGTCGGGTATTTTAGATCTGGCGTAATCCAGGCGCTCCGGGTTGATATCCGCCACCGCAGTGACTTCGATCTCGGGGCATCTGCCTGCAAGGATGTTGGCGATGTGGCCGCTGCCCATATTGCCGACGCCCACGATTCCCAGTCTGACTTTAGATGAATTGAGTGCACTCATGTCTTTTCCTCCGTTTATTCCGATTCATAAATATATTCTATTTCCGTCTTCGGCAGCAGCCGGTCGTGCTTCGCCTCGGAGCCGCCTGCTTCACCGATGAAAACGACTTCGAGTTCCCTTTCCCCGCCCGGGCCGATCGTAAATTCAAACTCGGCCGATCCGTGAACGCCAAAATCCATTGAAGCCGCGTACAGTGTCGCTTCTTTTAACAGCCCGCCTTTTACATCAGCCTTAAAGTTCCCTTTAATCTTGAATTTCAACTGCTCCGACGTATTGTTCTTCACCACGTAATGGCAGTAAATCCTGACATTATTGCCGCTGATCTCGAAATCTTCGAAGTAGCTGCGGTCTTCAATAACTGTGATTTTCTGGGGTTCGCCGGTGCGTGCACAGCCGGAAACGCTCGCAGCAAAAAGCATCAGCGAAACCAAAATGACGATAGTTTTTTTTATCGCAGTCATCACCGGTCGTTCTCCTTTTCTGCTCATTCAAGCCCCTGAGCTTTCAGGTACAGGTAGCTCCGCCGCAGGCATTCGAACGGATCTTCTCCGTAGCAGTCGTCCTGCTCCACCAGCAGGTATTTCGTCCCCGCGGCCTCGGCTTTCTCCAGCACGCGGTCGAAGTTGATGTTGCCCTCGCCTACCACTGCCATCCTGGGCTGGCGGTCGACGCAGGCCATGTCTTTTAAGTGTATGCACGGCACACGGCCGGACAGTTTTTCTATCCACTGAGCAGGATCCCCGCCTCCGTACTGCACCCAGTAGGTGTCCAGCGTGAAGCCCATTTCTCCCGGCGTGAACGCCTCGGAGAGCTTCTCGATGTAAAGCTTTCCGTCCGCGGCCCTCATAAATTCCATATTGTGGTTGTGGTACATAAGATATCCCCCGGCAAGGGCTATCCTGTGAGCCGCTTCCCCGAACCCGGCAACGAAATTATCGTAATCCTCGCTCCTGGCCAGGCCTCCGGGCATGCAGCCGATCCCCACGTATCCGCAGCCGAACTTCCGGTGATCCGCCACCGTTTTTTCAGGCTCCGTGCGTATCTTGTTGAGGTCGTAATGGGTGATGGCGCACACGAGGCCGTTGGCCTTCAGCTGCCCGGCCATCCAGTCAGGGTCATAGGCGCACACGCCTGAGAGCTGCACCGAAGTGTACCCTATATCAGCGACTTTTTTAAGCGTTTCGGACAATGCTTCCGTTGTCCTGCAATATCCTCTTACTGTGTACAGCTGCGCTCCGGAAATCATCGGCTCATCCCTCCCCATCGATCTCGGACAATATTTTCTTCAGCGCGTTGACGGCGAAGTCGAAGGCCGCGTCGCTGCTGGGGAACCGCGCTCCGTCAATTACGGACGACTCCCCTGCCCGTTCCAGCTCTTCCAGCCCCTTGAACACTGCCAGATGGGGCTCCACCGTCAGCATCTCGCCCTCGAACTCCCTGAGGATCGCCGCGATATTGCCCGCGCCGTAGCCGGACGCCACCACGGTGCCGTCGGGCCTGCAGTCTTTTATGTGGAGATATTCCGCGAAGGGCTTGATCATTGACCAGGCCTTGAGCGTGTCGACGCCGCACTGGATATAATTTGCGGGGTCGAAAACGGCCCGGATCCCGGGAAGCGCCCGGTGTATCTGCACGCATCTTTCAGGCACGTCTCCGTATATGCCTTTTTCGTTTTCGTGGCAAAGCAATATGCCCGCGGCTTCGGCTTCTTCGTAAAAGCGCTCCAGCCTGCCTGCCACTTCGTTGAAAAACGGGCCGCAGGGGCTCTCAGAGACGTTTTCTCCGCCGTCCCGGTATCTTATCCCCTGCGAGGCCTCCCTGGGCATAAAGAAGCTGAAAATGCGCATATAACGCGCCCCCAGCGCCCTTGCGGTCTCCAGGCCCCGGCGGAACTTATCGAAATGGGGGCCGAAATCTTCGAGTATGTTTTGTTTCCCGAAGGGCGATCCCACGGACCTCACGGATATGCCGAAAGCGGACAGTTTTTCCGCGATCTTCCCGGCCTCTTCCGGCGTGATATCCGAAATGTTTTTTCCGTCAACGCCCCTTATCTCCAGAAGCCCTATCCCGTTCCGCCTGAGCGCCGCTATCTGGGCGTCCAGCGAACCGCCTGCTTCATCCGCAAATGCCGACAAAACGAATCGATCTTTCATAAATTCTCCTGAATGCTCCGGCCTTATTTTTTACGGCTTCCGCCGCCGGACTTTCCGGCCTGCTCCGCTTCGAAGCGCCTGTATCCGAAATCTCCTTCCGCCGCTTCCGCCCGGGAGGCGGTCAGTTCGGTGATCTCGGAAAGCACCTGCCCTATATAGTTTTTTACGATATCCGCCGTCACCAGCACGCGGCTTCCGAATTCGGTATCCGCCATGGCCAGCCGCCCTTCCGCTTCGTGATTTCTGAGGGCTCCGATGACTCTGCCGCTGTCCGTGTAGCTGACCGCGAAAACGTACCTGCGGCAATATCTCATCTCCACCGATCCGGCGGCGTCGACGCAGGCTGACGCGCTTCCGGAGTACGCCCGGACCAGCCCCGGCGCTCCCAGCAGCGTGCCCCCGAAATATCTGGTGACAACGATGGCGGCGTTGACGATGCCTCTCTTTTTCAGCACGTCCAGCACCGGCATCCCGCCCGTGCCCTGGGGCTCCCCGTCGTCGGAATACCTTGTCCTGGCTCCGTTTTCTTCCAGCACGTCGTAGGCGTAAACGTGATGCCTGGCGTCCGGATAGAGTTCTCTCCGCTCTTTTATGAACGCCAACGCCTCCGCTTCGGAGGCCACCGGCTTCACCGCGGCAATAAATCTCGATCTCTTTTCCGTGAGTTCCGCTTCGGCGAAACGCGCCGCTGTGCGGTAATCCTCTGACGCCATCCGTTCCTCCCGCGTCCCGGCTGCTCCGCCGGTCGATATCTATAAAGATTCTACAACAGCAGCAGGTGTAATTTCAATAGAGCCGGACCGCAAAATCGGCAGGGCGGCAATAAAAAAACGATTCCGCGGCAATAAAAAAGGCAGCCCCTGCTGCCTTACCGAAAGCCAATGGTGAGAATCGAACTCACGACCTATTCATTACGAGTGAATTGCTCTACCCCTGAGCCACATTGGCGCTTTTTTGTTTTTCTGCTCCGGCTCTTTCGAGCGGTGCGAAGGGGATTTTATCACAGCCGAAAATAAAAGTCCAGCATTATTTTTGAAAAGGGGTCGGGGCCGGAAGACAGCATGCGTTTCGCCCGAGAAAAAGGGATCCGCGTCCGAAGGAAACGGGTCCCCAAAAGTGTTTACCGATCTTTAGAAACTAAATATCAGAAAGCTCTTTTCTTCGCGAAAACCACTGCCGCGCCGAGAGCGAGGACACCGAGGACGGCGAACATTGCCACTGTGGCGTCGCCGGTCTGGACGTTTTCGTCATCAGGGCCAACGTAGGTGAAGCTGGTGTTCGGAGTGGTGCCTGCGCCGTTGGCGTTGACGTTCTCGTCGATCTTCACGATGGTGCCGTCAGCAAGTTTGGCTACGGCAACGATATCGTTGGTGCCCTTGAGGTTGGATACGTCGATGGTCATATCGAATCTGGTGGCGTACTGACCGCCGTTGGCAGGATCGGTAACGGCAGCTTCGGGAGCTACTTTATAGTCGCCGAAGGTGTTCTCACCGTTGATCTGATAGCCAAGCTCGTCGATCTCGGTCTCGAAGCCGATCCAGCCGCGGATGCGGATGGTCTGGACGCTGCCGTCGGAACCGTCGATCGTTCTGCCTACGCCGTCAAGTTTGTCGGAAGCAGCGCCGTCGTCCTGTCC
>JAEFAM010000016.1 GCA_016287565.1 Clostridia bacterium | reverse complement strand
GCCTGGCGCAGACGGTTATGATCTCTGCTTTTTCGGAATCCGCTACTTCTTTCAGTTCCTGCACGAACTCGCAGTCGAAGGGGGAGGAGACGTCGTCTTCTGAAATGTTGGCCACGTATATCACGGGTTTTACGGTGAGCAGGAACATGGAGTCCAGAACTTCTTTCGTGTTCTCATACCCTTCGAACGTCCTGGCGGGCAATCCTTTTTCCAGATGCTCTTTTATATCTTTTAGCGTCTCCAGTTCCGCCAATATCTTCCTGTCGCCGCTTTTGGCCATCTTGGCGGTCCTGTCTATCCTGCGTTCCACCTGCTCCAGATCGCTGAATACCAGTTCAAGATTGATGGTCTCCGCGTCGCCCCTGGGGCCAACGGAATTCTCGACTCTGATTATATCGTCGGAAGAGAAGCATCTGACCACGTGCGCGATAGCGTCGCACTCCCTTATGTTCGAAAGGAATTTGTTGCCCAGGCCTTCGCCTTTGCTCGCGCCTTTTACGAGGCCGGCGATGTCAACGAATTCGATGACTGCAGGCGTCCTTTTTTCAGGGGAGTACATTTCGCAAAGCCGGTCGAGCCTTTCGTCAGGCACGGCCACGGTACCCACGTTGGGTTCGATGGTGCAGAAAGGATAATTGGCGCATTCGGCGCCGGCTTTCGTTATCGCGTTGAACAGCGTGCTTTTTCCTACGTTCGGAAGTCCGACTATACCTATTTTCATTTCATCCACTCCAGAATGATCTTTGCGGCATTGACCGCGGCCGTATTATATCATTGCCGCGCATATTTCTCAATATATCGTCGATTACTACAAAATATTGCCGTATTGCCTTGCGAGAAAACAATTAAGGACAAAAAGACATTTTAAATACACATTTGGGTCAAATAAATCGACTTGTTTGAAATATTCCGGTCAATTATAATTAACACGTTATATGGGACGGGCTGCGCGCCCGTATTTGACCGGATCATTTGCGGAAGGATGGCATCGATGAACAGGAAAGACTTAATTCTCGTTATTGACGGCGAAGGATCATTATTCGAACAAACGGTTGGTTCCGCATATTTCTCTAATTACGAACTCAAGCGGATCTCCGACCCGGCGGAGGCGGCAGGTTCGGTCAGGTCCGAGCGCCCGGATCTGATCATTTCCGAAATAGTTTTTAAGAACGGCACTGACGGTTTTGAATTGATACGCACGATAAAAGAGACCGACCAGACTGTTCCGCTTATGATCGTATCGGAAATGAAAGATACTGCCGACGTGGTCCTCGCCCTGGAAATGGGGGCAGACGAATACGTTGCCATGCCCTTATCATTAAGAGAACTTTCCGCCCGTGTAAAAGCGCTTATCAGATTTTCCAAAAACGCCTCGGCACGCGCTTCAGTTGTCAGAAACGATCCCGGCATCCTGAGATTTCCCGGATTGACGTTGGACAAAAACAGCTACCGGGTCACGCTTCGCGGCGAAGAACTGGCAATGCCTCCCAAAGAGATCGAGCTTTTGTTTTACCTCGCGTCCGAACCCAACAAAATGTTTACGAGAGAACAATTGCTTCAGGGTATCTGGGGCATCAAATATTTCGGCGGCGCCAGGACCATCGACGTACATATAAAGCGGATAAGGTCAAAACTTCAGGGCTGCGGCTGTTCTGTCCAGACCATCTGGGGCAAGGGTTACAAATTCGTGGTGGATCAGGCCGGTCAATAAACCGGTCTGTTTCCATCGGATGATTTGTGTTATAATAATTAACGGTTTGTTGACAATTGTTTAATATTTGAAATGCTTTGCGGAAAGGCGATGCTGAAATGAACGAAGAAAACGAAAGGAAATTTAATGAGATAAATGAAGGACTTGACGCCGGAGCGCAGGCCGTGAACGAAGCGGCGGCTGAAACCGATAACGCGTTGACGGAGGCTGAAAACACCTTGACGGAAGCGGCGCCCGAAGCGGCTGAGAACGGCGCGGAAGCAGTCGAGAACGCGACAGAGGCGGCCGAGAACGTCGACCTGTTATCCGCATCGTACGGCGACGGACTGCCCGTTTTCGACGATCCGGTACTGCCGCTGAACGCGTTTACATATGACGATAATAACCGCGAAGATGCTCCGGAAGAAAATTCCGAAACGGAAGGATCGGCTGCAGCCGGAGGGCCAGCGAAAACGGCCTCAGAAGGCCCTCAGAGCCAGGGAACGTCCGCACCCTCTAAACTATCCCTTGATATGCTTAAAATGCAATACAAGGCCGAAAAGAAGGCATACAAAGACGCCGCAAAGGAAGCGCGTCAGCAGGAATACGCCAACGGCACCAGAAAACGTTTCAGCGCAGGGTTGACCATACTTGTTTCCGTGCTTGCCACCGTGGTGTGCTTCGGTCTTCTCATTGCGGCGCTGTGCTGTTTTCCCACCAGGGAATCCAGCCTGTTTTCCACTATCGTTAAAAAATATTCAATCGAAAATTCCGCCCGCAGCGGAGGAAATTCCAGGATAAAAGTCGGAGACGGTGAGATAGACGGTTCGGCCAACGTGACCATCAACGTGGACGGCGAGTTTTCGGTCTCCGCGGCGTACGCAAAAGCGGTATCGTCAGTTGTCGCCATCGAATGCGTGGAGGTCGGTACGGACGGTAAAGAGACGGGCCTGGCCATGGGCTCGGGCATAATCGTTTCAGAAGACGGAGAGATAATGACCAACTGCCACGTGCTGTCGTCCATCATTGACACGGCCACCGGAAAGATAGGCGCCCAGTACAAAATATACGTTTATATCGACAATCCTCACGACGAGCCATACGAGACCACGCAGCTTCTGGGCTACGACGCCGATTTCGATATTGCCCTTATCAAACTGGACTGCACAGGCCTGAGACCCATCGTGTTCGCCGATTCTGACCTGCTGGAACCCGGACAGTCGGTCGTCGCCATAGGCAGCCCCGGAGGCCTTGAATTCATGAATTCCGTCTGCGACGGCATCATCAGCGGTACCAAGCGGTCGACCACCTCCGAATCCGGCGCCATCCTTTACGATATGATCCAGATGACCGCTCCCATCAACCCGGGCAACAGCGGCGGCGCGGTGGTTAATAGCGAAGGCGAACTGGTCGGTGTCAGCGTGCTGAAGATCGTGGCAGATTATTACGAGAATATGACTTTCGCCATCTCCTCCAACACTGCCAAGAGGATAATCGAATCCTTCCGCCTGTACGGCCGCTACGTGCAGCCCGTGCTCGGCATAACCGTCAACACGCTCTACGGCTGGAAGGAAGCCAAAGAGAACGGCTGGCCTCTTGGAAGCTACGTCGAAGAAGTATCCGAAGGCGGTAGCTGCGGCAAGGCCGGATTAAAGGCCGGCGACGTGGTCTGCGGCCTCAACGGAGTCGAAATAGTCGATTTCTACTCTCTCAAGACGAACCTGCTGAAGTATGCTCCCGGCGACGAGATCGTGCTTAAAGTATACAGAACGTCCGAGAACAAATATTACGAATTTAAGGTGATACTGAGTGCGTCGTAAGGAACTTGACGAGATAATAGATCTGCTGAAAAAGGCATATCCGGACGGGGACAAATGCAGCCTGAGATTCGATTCGGCGGTCCAGCTGCTGGTGAGCACCATCCTTTCCGCCCAGTGTACGGACGTGCGGGTCAACGCCGTTACGCCTGAGCTTTTCAGGAAATACCCGGACGCCAATGCTCTTGCGGAAGCGGATATTACGGATCTGGAAAATACGATAAAGTCCTGCGGCCTCTACCGTACCAAAGCGGCAAATATCAAAAAATGCGCTCGGATGATCGTGGACGAGTTCGGCGGGGAACTGCCTGATACGCTTGACGAACTGACGAAACTTCCGGGAACGGGACGCAAGACCGCCAATCTCGTTATGGGAGAATGGTACGGCCGGAGCGCCTACGTGATCGATACGCACGTAAAAAGGATCTGGCACCTTATAGGTATCACAGACAGCACTACTCCTGAATCCATCGAAACGGATCTTCGTAAATTGATACCGCCTGATGATCCGGAGTCAGACAAAGCGCTGCGCCTTTCCCATCTGCTGATCACTCACGGCAGGAACGTTTGTATTGCCAACAGACCTGATTGCGCTTCCTGCGTCATTAAAGAGCATTGCGGCCATTATAAAAAGCTTCTGAAGAGCGGCGCGGCAAAATAAAATACCGATTGCCCGAAAAACGTTTTTATGGTAATATTACCGGGACGGACGAAGAGTGTCTGTCCCGGTTGTTTTTTGGATTGATAAGGTATGGGCAGATCAGGCGCAGATAAAAAGATATTGCCGTTTATATTCACTTTACTGGTGAGCGTGCTTTTGCTTGCCGTTTTCTGGTTTGCGGAATTTATCATGTTGTCCGCCAGCGAAGATAAAACGGATGCGGCCGTCGATCCCGCCTCTGAGAACGGGGACGATCCCGTTAAACCGGACTATTCGAACGTTTCCGTTTCACATTCATCGGGCTTTTACAGGTCCGGGATCCTTTTGGAAATGTATCCTCCGGAAGGCTGCGACGTGCTTTATACTGTGACGCTTTCCACATCCAGGAGCCTCACCGACGGAAGGTACGCCCAGACGGGAGAGCCCTATATGTTTATGGGCGGTAAAGATCCGGATCCTTCCAACGTCGATACTGAAGCCAGAGATTCGTACAGTATGGGTCTGTTCAATTCTGCCGACGGACGCCTGAAAACTTATAAGTACGACGGTACGCCTCTGGATCTGTATAATCCTTCGGATTTCACCGCCGTTGTGATCTCGGTAAAAGCGGCGCTCTACCGCGGAACCGTCCAAATTTCTCCTGTGCGCACTTTCACCTATATCCTGGGGAGCATGAAGGGCGACAAAGATTTTGAAGACATATTCGGTTCCATGCTGATATCCATCAACATCGACGACGAACTTCTTTACGATTACGAGACGGGCATATTCATCAGCGGCAAATATTACGACGAGGCCGTTGCCGCGGGCACACCTCTGGATCCCTGGACGCCCAGGAATTACAATCAGCGGGGCGCAGACTGGGAGCGGCTGGCGCATATCGACTTTTTCGAATCCGACGGAACGCTTGTATTGTCCCAGGTCTGCGGCATCAGGGTGGCGGGCGGCACCAGCAGGGGCGCAGGCATCAAGTCTCTGAAACTGGTTGCCGATGCTAATAAATACGGGGAAGACAGGTTTTATTACAAATTCTTCGAAGGCGCTAAGAACTGCCTTGACGAACCCATCGAATCTTTTAAGAAACTGGTGCTCAGGAATCCCAGAAACGACCTTGGAGGCACCATGATCCGCGACCAGCTGGTACACAAGCTGGGCGGATACGTCGACGTGGATTATCAGGAAGGCAGAAACACCGTGGTATTTCTCAACGGCAAATACTATTCCATCATGTGTCTCCACGAATCTCTCGACGCGGATTTCATGGAAGACCACTATTTCGTGAACAAGGACAACGTAGCTTCATTCCTGATCAAATCCGACCAGTACCAGTTCAGGTACAAGCAGGAAAGCGGCACCGCCGAGCAGTTCAAATGCTTCCTTTCGGATATGAATTATCTCATCTTCAACGATTTCTCCGACGAGGAAGGGATGGCAAGGATCCGGGAAGTCATCGACGTGGAAAACTTCTGCAGGTATATGGCTTTTCAGATATTCGTCGTCAACGAAGACTGGCCTCACAACAACGTACTGGCCTGGAGATATTACGGCCCCGAAAATTCATCTATAAAAGGCATGGACGGCAGATGGCGATTCGTTTTAAAGGACCTGGATTTCGGGCTTGTGGATCCTACCAGGGAGACCTTCGGTATGTGCCTTAACGACGGCCTTTACGGAGGCGAGCCCTGCATCGGCACGGTACTCAGGAGCCTGATCAGGAACAAGGAATTCAGGGATATCTTCAGAGAAAACTGCTATTACGTCGCCGAAACGCTTTCTGCGGAATATCTGACGGAACAGATCGACAAGGCCATCGACGATATAAGGCAGGATATGGACCTTTATGCCATGTACAACGGCATGAGCGTGGAGGGCTGGCTTGGCTATTTCGATCAATGGTACTATTTCGCCCAGGAGCGAAAATCTTACTTCCTCAAATATCTCGAAAATTATATTCCGGCTTTGGAATGAGGCGGTGTCTGACAAGTGAACGGATACGTTGACACCCACGCACATTACGACGACGGCGCTTTCGAAAGCGACCGCCTGGAACTTATTCAGAAACTTTTTGACGGCGGCATAGAACTGATCGTTGATCCTGCGGTGGATCTCAAATCTTCGCTTGCGGTGATAGATATCTCGAAGCGTTTTCCCGGTTATTATTGCGCCGTGGGGATCCATCCTCACGAAGCATCGGACGCTTCGGATACCGATTATGAAACGATCCGCGCTCTAAGCGCTCCGGACAATGCCGTTCTTAACAAGATCGTGGCAATAGGCGAGACGGGGCTCGATTATCATTACGATTTCTCTCCCCGAGACTTACAGGCGGACAATTTCCGCAAGAATATCCGCATCGCGCTGGACAACTGCCTCCCGCTCATAGTTCACGACAGGGAAGCTCACGCAGACACATTGAAGATCCTGGAAGAAGAAAACGCTTTTCATGGAAAAGTGCTTTTCCATTGCTATTCAGGCAGCGCGGAATTCGCATCGCGTCTAACTGACCTTGGCTGCTGGTTTTCATTCGGCGGAGCGATAACTTTTAAGAACGCGGCCAAGTTCGACGGAGTGTTAAAAGCGATTCCGAAAGAGCGGATATTGCCCGAGACCGATTCTCCGTATATGGCTCCCGTGCCGGTCAGAGGCACCAGAAACGATTCTTCCAACCTTAAATTTATCTACGCCAGGCTGTCGGTGCTGATGGGCATTGACGAAGAAGAATTAAAAGAACTGATGAAGCATAACGCCGCCGAATTTTTCGGCCTGAACAAATATAAATAAAGATCATTAAAAAGGGGGTAACGCCTATGTCTCCGACATATACGGTAGTTGAAAATCCGTTCAAAAAGATCACGCCCGAGACGAAAGCAAAATTGAAAAAGCTCATTCCGATCCTGATCATCGCCGTGATCGCCATCATCCTCATTTCCGGATGCTGGTATACGGTAGAAGAGACCCAGAGCGCCGTGGTCACTACTTTCGGTAAGATAACCGCCGTGGTTGACGAAGCCGGGATCCACTTCAAAGCGCCTTTTGGGATACAGAAGGTGGAGAAGCTGGAGGTCAACGTGATCAAAAAAGTCGAGATCGGTTTCAAGACGCTGGAAAACGGCCAGACCGTCAGCGTTGACAACGAGAGCAAGATGATCACCGGCGACTTCAACATCGTCAACGTGGATTTCTTCGTGGAGTACCGCATTTCCAATCCCACCAAGTATCTCTACAGCAGCGTTGAGCCCGAAGCGATACTTAAAAGCCTTGTCCAGTCCCAGATCCGCACCGTAGTAGGTTCCTACCAGGTAGACGACGTGCTCACGACTAAAAAGAGCACCATACAGAGCGAGATCAAGGAAGCCATCTACAACGAGCTTTCCAAATATGACTTCGGCATCTCATTAGAGAGCGTCAAGATCCAGGACGCAGAGGCGCCCAACGAGGCCGTTTCCCAGGCGTTCAAAGCCGTGGAGACCGCCAAGCAGGGAAAAGAGACGGCAATCAACGAAGCCCAGGCTTACGAGAACGCGGAGATACCGAAGGCGGAGGCTGAAGCTGACAAGCTTCTCCAGAATGCGCAGTACAGGAAGCAGAACAGGATCAACGAAGCCAAAGAAAAAGTTGCCATGTTCGAAGCCATGTACAGCGAATATATCCTGAACCCGGAGATCACCAGGAAAAGGATGTATTACGAGATGCTGGAAGAAGTGCTGAAGGATGTCAAGTTAATTATCTTGACAGATGAGACGGGTACGGAAACGATCCTTCCTCTCGATAAGCTGGCCTGAAAGGGGGAAGACAAATGAAAAAGTACGTTAAATTTATCATCGTTATCGGAATCGTTTTCCTTTTCGCCATCCTTCTCAATATGTTCTACACGGTAAAAGAGGATGAGTACGCGCTGCTTATGCGTTTTTCCAAAGTCATCGAAGTCAAGGAAGACGCGGGGCTTCACCTAAAAATACCCTTCGTAGACAGCGTTAAGAAGCTTAAGAACAACGTTCAGCTGTATGATCTGCCGGAATCCGACGTGTTGACCTCGGACTCCAAAGCTATGAGCGTCGACAGCTACGTGCTCTGGAAGATCACCGATCCGCTGACGTTCTACAGAACGCTGGGGACCACCTCCGAGGCGCTCAGCCGCCTTGACGCGTCTACATACAACGCGCTTAAGAACATCATCGGTACCATGCCGCAGGAGACCATAATCCAGCTTTCCGAAAGCGAGGGCAAGAACGACCTGAACAATAAAGTATTCGAGCAGGTCAAGGAACTTACGATCCCTTACGGCATCGAGGTCACGGACGTTAAGATCAAGCGGTTCGACCTGCCTAAAGAGAACGAATCCGCAGTGTTCGAGCGAATGATCGCCGAGCGCAACAAGATCAAGCAGACGTATATCGCCGAAGGCGAAGCCGAAGCTCAGAAGAAGCGCAACGACGTGGATAAAAACGTGAATATAATCATTTCCGACGCACAGGCCCAGGCGGAGGCCATCGTGGCGGAAGGGGAGCAGGAGTATATGAGGCTGCTGGCGGAGGCGTACAACACTCCCGAAAAGCAGGAATTCTACGCCTTTACTAAGTCCCTCGACACGCTTCGCGCTTCTCTCATCGCCGAGACTGCCGGAAACGGCAACGTTCCGGAGAAGACCGTGGTGCTTGGCCCCGATTCCGAACTGGCGAAGATACTGAGCGGCAATTACATTTCTGAAAATGTGTCCGCCGAAAATAACGATTGAATTCCGCTCTTTATTGGAGTAAACTAACCATATCAATCAAACAGGAGGTTTTTTCTTATTATGAGAAAGATCATAGTTATGCTTCTCTCCGTGGCTATTTGCCTTACGATGGTCAGCATTTCCTTCGCAGACGTACAGGAGAACGTTTCAGGAAACTTCAATCCCCCTGATACTTCTACTGCCATGCAGATGTACAACGCGGATTTCGACACCGTAGGTTCCGTATTCACTACCGTCGGAGAAGTTAAGCAGGTCGCTTTCGTTTGCCCCAGCTGGTCCGACAACGTCGGCTGCCTTACCGTTACTCTTTGGAAATGGGATACCGACTATAAGACCACGACCAAGGGCACGCCTGTCTCCGGACCTTTCGAGTTCGAAGATTTCGAGGACAACTCGATCCTTGGATTCGAATATGAGGAGGGCAATTATCTTCCCGCCGGTTCCTACTATATGGAACTTTCCGATGCCAGAGACGATGCAGGTTCAGGCGTCGGCGTCTGGTCTCTGGGCGTCAATTATCCCGGCCAGGCCGTTTTGAGAGACGGCGAATTAGTCAACAAGCTCTGCCTTCGTATGTACGTTGAATACGTCGTTGAGCCCGAGGGCGTTCCTTACGGCGAACTTCCTGCTATCGAGAAAGCTCCCGATGAACTGGGCGGAACCGATACGCTTCCTGCCGCAACCTATTTCAAGATGTCCGAGCTCGACCTCAGCATGCTGGACGACATGTCTTCCGGTTATATGACCTGGGAAGTCAATGAAGACGGAACGCTCCACCTTACAGTTTCCGAGGGCAGCTTCGATGCCCAGTACAGCATGAATTTCGCTCAGGTATTCTCTCTTGACACCGACGAGCTGGAAGATATCGAGTGCGCGCTTTATCCCTACATGGCCATAAGGCTTAAACTCGCCGATATCTCCGAGCCTCAGGGTTCCGGCGAATGCTTCATGTACACCACCTCCATCTCCGGCGCTACCGGCGGTTATTCCACCATTATCAGTTACGACTGGACCAATCCCGACTGGCAGACCGTGGTGATCGATCCCACTGCCAACAACTCCTTCAAGAACAACGCTCTGAACGGCGACGTATGGCTTGGCTTCAGATTCGACGCCCTTAACAATTCCGCTACCGTGGATACCGAGATGGACATCGACTACATCGCTTTCTTCCAGAGCGAAGAAGCCGCTCTCGCTTTCGACGGAGATTTCAGCAAGGTCCAGGCCGCCAATCCTACCAAGGCTCCCACGGAAGTTCCTACCGAAGCGCCCGCTACCGAGGCACCTGTGGTTACCGATGCTCCCGCAGTTACCGACGCACCCGTTGTTACTGACGCACCTGCAGTTACCGACGCTCCCGAAGTCACCGACGCTCCCGTTGTCACCGAAAAGACCGACAACAAGACCGATGACAAGAAGGACGGCAAGAGCAACACCGGCCTGATCATCGGTATCGTGGTTGCCGCAGTGGCCGTTGCCGCCATCGTGGCCGGTATCGTTATCGCCAAGGGCAAGAAGAAATAATGAAACCATAATGTGATCTTCGAGATCACAAAAATGCCGGGGGATCCGCGCTGGTCCTCCGGCAATCTTTTTTACGAAACGTTATCGCTTTTAATGCAACTTTTCTTTTGCGTAAATTGTCTTTAAAACAAGGGCGTTTATGAATGAGCCCAGATCGCTTTTTGACCCGGAGAACCGTTTGCTTTGACTGATAAAGAGATCATCGAATTGCTGGAAAAGAGAGACGAGACCGTGCTGCGGGAACTCGAGAAGAGGTATTACCCGTACTGTTTCACTATTGCTTTCAACATCCTCGGCAATCCGGAAGACGTGATCGAAGTCATCAACGATTCTTTTCTCGATATCTGGAACAGCATTCCTCCGGCACATCCCGAACGTTTGAGCTCCTATCTGGCCAGCGTCGTCCGGCACAACGCCATCAACGTTTACAAGAAACTTCACAATCTGAGAAACGAGGCCATCAGCAACGCGTTGCCGCTTGAAGCCGCGGAATATAAAACTTATTCAGTTGACGAGACGCTGACGCGGATCGCCATCACCAACGTGATAGATAAATTTCTTGACACGCTTTCCGAAAAGCAGAATATGATATTCGTTGCCAGGTTTTATTTCGATGAATCTATCGAAGAGATATCCGAACGGTTCGGCATACCCACCGGGTCGGTAAAAAGTATTATCCACCGCGTGAAAAAGAAGCTTAAACAGTTCCTGGATAAGGAGGGAATCGACATATGAAAGATGATATGATCCGCCAACTTATGTCAGGAATTTCCGAAAGACATATTAAGAAATATACCGATTTCTGCAACGCAAAGAAGGCCGCGGAAGGTGAGAAATCCGCCGCTGTTACCGGTAACAACGCTAAAAAAATCGGCGCAGTCAGATCTGCCGGGAGCGGCAAACGTTCCTCAAACGGCACTTTCGTCCGCAACCTCATCCTCGATGCCGCTATCGTGATACTGTTCATCGTCGCCGGGATCGTTTTGATAAAAGTGGTCAATAAGAACCGTAATCCGGAGCCTACGTCCGAGCCCATGGCTTCGCAGGACGTATTGCCAACTATTCCTCCGGACGATTCTGCTTCTCCGTTGCCATCGACGTCGCCTGAAATCACCGTTCCGGCGCCTTACGATACTTCCGCTCCGACGGATACCGCCTCCGAACCTTCCTGGACCCCCGAGCTTACCACGGACGGGGTCAATACTCCAGATGATACGGGCACGATCGCGCCCTCTGATACGGCCGCTCCAACCGAGACAGGAATCGTCGATACCGCTACTCCGATACCGCCTACGCCCGGAAAGACAGCGACTCCCGATACACGGCCCACTCCGACGTTGACTCCGACTTCCACTTCCACGCCGACGTTGACTCCGACTTCCACGCCGACGTCAATGCCCACGGCAACGCCGACTTTCGCTCCTACAGCTGCGCCTACGGCCGCGCCTTCAGCAACTCCCACCGTTGTCCCCGGCGATGAGTATTTCGAAGGTGCCGTTGATAAGGTTTACATTTCAGGTCCCGATTATTTTGGACGCAACAACTCTTCGATCACTAACGATCCGGATGAGATCTATCTTCATATCGGAGAGGAAATATTCGTTTCGGGCTATGCGTATAACAGCAGGTCTCCGTTAAGATACATTACATACAGCGTTCTGGACGACCGGGATCAGGTTATATGCGACGGCGTTTATAAACAACTCGACAGCCTTAGATCAGGTCATGACATCGATGTGAGTATGGCAGCGCGCTCAACGTTCGGCACGTTAGGAGATCCTGTGTGCCTCACCGATCTTTCTGAATTAAACCGCGGAATATATACTCTCAGGATCAACGCCGTTTTCGAGACAGGAGAATACGAGATCGATTCATATATGCTCGTCATCGACGATTTCAATGAGCTTTGGGATTTCGCGTACCAATATCAGCCGGATAATAAAGTTGTGTTAAATATGATGGCTTTCGGAGAATTCCATCCTGACGATCAGATCGCTGCCTGGCAGTATATGAATGAATTCGGTCCCGGTTACGATTCTCCTATTTTCAGATTCTTATCTTCAACCGATAGTATCGATCTGGGGTATTTGGATCTTTCATTATTCTCGGGATGCACGGTGGAATATTATACTTATGCAGATTACGATCCTTCTCCTACGGGAACTATGGAGGAAAACGCGTTCCTGTCGTTCTGCACGGATTCTTATCATCCTGATAACGTTGAACCACATAATAAGTGGGAACTCTGTTATGCCGAACTGGCTGCTTCTGTCAGCCGCGTCGGTGATTTTCCCGATTTTTCGGAGTTCAGAACGACTTATTTCGATCTGACGGACGTTACGGACAGCGATATGATCTACGTTTTTTCATACGGATGTGAATACGGTACCGTGTTTATTAGAAATATAACATTTTATATTGCATAAATACGCTAAAAGTAGTATACTTTCCCCGTTGCGCAAAGCGTTTATCTAACGACGCGCGTTCTTAAGTTTTTTGCTAAGGAGTATGGTAGTATGTCGAATTTACAGCAAGAAAAGAAAGAAAATCTGAACCTGCTTCAGCCGGTACTTGACGCCGTAAAGAAGAGAAACCCCAACGAACCCGAATTTCATCAGGCAGTCACGGAAGTCCTCGAGACCCTCGAGCCGGTTGCCGCAAAACATCCCGAATGGGTAAAAGCCGGTATATTTGACCGCATCGTGGAGCCCGAAAGACAGATCATCTTCAGAGTTCCCTGGGTAGACGACAACGGAAACGTTCAGGTCAACCGCGGCTTCAGAGTCCAGTTTAACAGCGCTATCGGCCCTTATAAAGGCGGTATCAGACTTCATCCTTCCGTCAATATAAGCATCATGAAATTCCTGGGCTTCGAGCAGATATTCAAGAACTCTCTTACCGGTCTTCCGATCGGAGGCGGCAAGGGCGGTTCAGACTTCGATCCCAAGGGCAAATCCGACGGCGAAGTTATGCGTTTCTGCCAGAGCTTCATGACCGAGCTCGCTAAACACATCGGCGCAGATACGGACGTTCCCGCAGGCGACATCGGAACCGGCGCCAGAGAGATCGGATACATGTTCGGACAGTATAAACGCCTCAGAAACGAATTCACCGGCGTGCTTACCGGAAAAGGCCTCGAATGGGGCGGGTCGCTTGCCAGGACCCAGGCTACGGGATACGGCCTCTGCTACTTTATGGAAGCGGCAATGAACGCTCAGGGCGACAGCTTCAAGGGCAAGACCGTCGTGGTATCCGGTTCCGGAAACGTTGCCACCTACGCCGTCGAGAAAGCTACTCAGCTGGGCGCTAAAGTAGTTGCCATGTCCGACTCCGGCGGCTACATCTACGACGCCGAGGGCATCGACCTTGACGCTATAAAAGATATCAAAGAAGTAAGACGCGCCAGGATCAGCGAATACCTCAACTACAGACCCAACGCCGTTTATACGCCGGGCTGCAAGGGCATCTGGACCATCAAGTGCGACGTGGCTCTTCCTTGCGCCACTCAGAACGAGATCGACGGCGAGTCCGCCAGGATACTTATCGAGAACGGCTGCAAGATCATCGGCGAAGGCGCCAACATGCCTTCCACTCCCGAAGCCATCGCCGTATTCCAGGAAGCCGGAGCTCTGTTCGGACCCGCCAAGGCGGCCAATGCCGGCGGCGTGGCGACATCCGCTCTCGAGATGTCTCAGAACAGCATGAGATACTCCTGGACCTTCGACGAAGTCGATCACAAGCTTCACGACATCATGGTCAATATCTACAAGAATATCAGCAAAGCCGCCGCAGATTACGGCATGGCGGGCAATCTCGTAGCAGGCGCCAATATCGCCGGATTCGAGAAGGTGGCCAAGGCCATGTACGCTCAGGGGATTGCTTATTGATCCCGAGTCGATTATAATTTAATCGGAAATGCCGCTTGGGACGGTCCCGGGCGGCATTTTTGAGGAATAAAAGATTTTTGTTAAGAGGAGAAAGGAATGCGCCTGGAATACGGTTTCGGAAGCGGGATTCAAAGCGTCGACGTGGCTGACGAACATATCATCAGCCAGCTTCTGCCGTTGTCCGTGCGTGCTCCCGAATCGGAGCCGGGGGAAGTGGAGAGGGCGCTCGACGAGCCCGTTGCCGCCGGCCGCATAGAAGATATCTTTAAGCCCGGTGAGAAGGTGGCCATTGTCACCAGCGACGTCACCCGCCCAATGCCTACGTATAAGGTCATCGTCCCGCTCCTTAACAGGCTCAATAAAGCCGGGATCCCGGATAAGGATATCACAGTGGTATCGGCACTGGGCTCCCACCGCCGCCAGACAGAGGAAGAACATATCCGCCTGGTGGGTCAGGAATGTTACGGCAGAGTTAAAGTCGTTGACAGCGATCCCGACGACTGCGTGCATTACGGCACTACCGTCCGCGGAACTCCGGTAGATATAACGAGGACAGTTGCCGAGTCTGACAGGATAATATGCCTGGGCAACGTGGAATTCCACTATTTCGCCGGATTCTCAGGAGGCGTCAAGGCCATCATGCCCGGCTGCTCCACGCCCTCCGCCATCCAGTGCAACCACCGCCTGATGACCGACGAGCGGTCCTGCGCCGGCAACATCGATACGAACCCTCTGAGGGACGATATCGAAGAAGCGGGGCGTATGGTCGGAGTGGATTACATATTGAACGTGGTTCTGGACGAACATAAAAAGATCGTCAAGGCGTATGCCGGCGATCCCGTAAAAGCCCACAGAGAAGCATGCGAATTCCTCCGCAATATGTTCGGCATCAGGATCCCACAAAGGGCCGATATCGTAATCTGCTCCCAGGGTGGAAAGCCCAAGGACCTGAATCTTTACCAGACCCAGAAAGCGCTGGACAACGCCAAGCACGCCGTGAAAAAAGGCGGCGTGATCATACTGGTTGGAGCCTGCAGCGAAGGCCTGGGAGGCAGCGTGTTCGAACAATGGATGACGGAAGCGAAGACTCCTCAGGAGCTGATCGACCGGTTAAACCATAAGTTCGTGCTCGGAGGCCACAAAGCCGCCGCCATCGCCATGGTGCTTAAAAACGCAGATATCTACATGGTCTCGGAAATGGATCCGGACCTTGTTAAAAATATATTCATGAAGCCGTTCAGAACGGTCAGCGGCGCTTATAGAGCCGCGCAGGCAAAATTCGGAGGAAAAGGGACAGTTATCTCCATGCCCTTCGGAGGCAGCACGCTTCCGCTTCCGTGAACATATAAGAGAGGTGCACGTAAATGTTTTATAACGCGAGACACGTAAATAAATTCGCCACCGGCGAGATAGACGAACTTGTATATTTTGCAGAAGCCAGACACCAGCTGCAGTTCGAGATGCTCTTAAACGAGATACACGTAGCCGATATAAACTGCCACGAGAGCATCACGGACCTGGTGCTCGTAACTGGTCCGTCTTCTTCCGGCAAGACCACATTCTCCAAACTCCTGGCGGAAAAGCTCACTATGGACGGATACAACTGCACGTTCATTTCACTGGACAATTACTACCACTCCAGAGAATATATCATGCAGCTGGCCATCGCCGCCGGGAAAGAGCCTAAGGATAAAATGGACCTGGATTTCGAGACGATCGACGCTTTCGACGTGGAGCGTTTTAAGTCCGATATGAACCGTTTTATGGCAGGCGAGCAGGTGAGGATGCCCAAGTACGATTTCAACACCGGCGAAAGCCACGAGGGCGACGTGGTATTGACGCCTACCGAAAAAGATATGATCATCGTGGAAGGCATCCAGTCTCTTAACCCCAAGCTCATCGAAGGCACCGATTTCCACCGTGTATTCAGAGTATACATTTGCCCATTCGACTATTACCAGGGCAGCTATCACGGGGAGTCGGTCTCGGTCAATCCCAAGCAGATCCGTTTCATGCGACGGGCCATCCGCGATAGCGTTCACAGAAATTCGCCTCTGTCTCTGTCCATAAGCATGTGGTCCAGCGTCCGGGAAGGGGAGGAAAAGTACATAAAACCTATGAAGCAGTATGCGGATTTCTTCTTCAATTCATCTTTCGAGTACGAGATCTGCTATCTGAAGCACAAGATATTGCCCATGTATGAAGAACTGGACGACGAATGGAAGCTGAAATTCACCAGGATAATCTCTCCCGATTGCCTGTACCCCTTCGCCTCCGTATCAAAACTGGAATTGCCCAAAGATTCCATTTTCAGAGAGTTCTACATGGAATAAAGAGTGAAAAAGCGGCTGTTACTTGACTTTAGCATTGCGCAGTGTCAAAATATCAGCAAATATATTATTCAGACTGGAGGGATACTGAATGATTTCCGAGTTTATTAAATTGCGGTCTATCGACGACATTAAAAAATTCATTAACGAAGTGACTAAATGCGCTTACGACGTTGACGTTTCCTCAGGCAGGTATCTTATTGACGGAAAATCGATAATGGGTATTTTCTCTCTTGATCTTTCCAAACCTGTAAAAGTCATTCTCCGGTCAAACGACGACGCAGAATGCGCTCCTTTTGTGAATTTTTTGAAGGACAACGGTTTTATCGCAGAGGCCTGACGAGCGGCCCCGTACCGATCTCGCTTTTATGAATCAAGGAGGACAATATGGTAGATTCCGGCACCATCTTCTTTTCAAAGGTCAACGAACGTGAAAGACTGATCAGAGGCATTCTGAACGACGTGTACAACGCTCTTTCCGAAAAAGGGTACAATCCCATCAGCCAGCTTACCGGCTATGTAATGTCCGGCGATCCGACCTACATAACCAACCACAACGGCGCCCGTTCCAAGATCACGCGCATCGAAAGAGACGAGATAGTGGAAGAGCTTTTCAACGTGTATATCAAAAGCACCGCGGGCGGAAAAGGCGGTAACTGATTTGACGTATATCGGCATCGATTACGGCGACGCCAGGACAGGCGTGGCCGTCAGTTACGACGGGATCGCGTCGCTGCCTCTTTGCGTGGTTGACTCCACCGGAGGCAGAAAAAAGACCGCGTCAGAGATCGCCCGGATAATCCGGGAAAGATCCGCCGGCACGGTGGTCATAGGCCATCCGCTCAATATGGACGGAAGTTCCGGAAAGCGTGTTGCCGCTACCGAAAAGTTTGCAAAAGCACTTAAATCGGCGCTGGAGGAAGCTTCCGCGGCCCCGGAGATCGCCTTCTTCGACGAACGGCTTACCTCCAGATCCGCAGCCTCTGAAATGGCTTTAATGGGGAGGCATCCAGGAAAAGACGGCATTGTCGACCAGATCTCCGCGTCTATAATTTTAGACGCTTATATAGCATCCATCAGGAACAAAGGTGATAAAAATGAGTAAAGAGAACAACGAATTTAAAGATAATGAAAAACTCGATGAGCTCGTGAATCAGATCGAGGCTCTGACGCAGGACGAGGCCGCTGCCGGAGAGGCTGCGCTTGAAGAGAATGCTGAAGAAGCTCCGGCCGAGGCCGGGGCTGAGGAAGAAGCAGAGTCGGAGATCGAAGAAGACGGATTCGAAGGCGCCAATATCGTTTCCCTTTATGACGAAGACGGCAACGAATATTCTTTCGAGCTTCTTGACTACGTCGATTACGAGGACAAGCTTTACGCCATAATGATCCCCGAGGAGCTTTCCGACGTGGAAGACGATCAGGTGGCCGTTATAATGGAGACATATTTTGAAGGCGACGAGCCCAACTTCATTTTCGTGGAAGACGAAGAACTGGCTCAGAAGATACTCGATTCCTACTCCGAGAGAGAGGATTGACGTCGCAGATCGAAAGCGGAGAACTGACATGGTAGTTCCTTGTTTTGTTGACGTACATATGCACGGAGCAGGCGGGTTCGACGTGGGGACCTGCGATCTCGACGGTCTTTCCGGCATATGCAAGATGCTTGCCCGCCACGGTACCGGCGCGTTTCTGCCTACGCTTCCTTCGGCCACGCCTGAGGTCACCAGGCGGGCGCTTTCCGTCATTTCCAGAAAAATAAAGAACCAGCGGGAATTGTTCGATTTCGTCCTTGGATGCAGCGATGCCTTTTCCGGCATCAAAGTAGACGAAGCTCTGGTGCTGGGCGCTCATCTGGAAGGGCCTTTCTTCCTTAGCGCGTACAAAGGCGCTCAGGACGAGTCCACTTTTATGGACGCCACCATCGAGAACTGGAAAATGCTGGTGGGGGATCACGAGGACGTGGTAAGGCGCGTCACCATCGATCCTCTGGTAAACGGGGCTCTAGAGCTGATAAAATATCTTTCCGATAAAGGCATCACCGTTTCCTGCGGCCACACCGCCGCGGACGCCGAGCTCATCTATAAAGCTTTCAAAGCCGGAGCCACTTCCGTGACCCATATCTTTAACGGGATGCCTCCTATGCATCACCGGGCTCCCGGGCCTGTGGGCGCGGCGCTGTCTCACGACGATTCCTACGCCGAACTCATTTGCGATTTTCTCCACGTCAATAAACTGGTCTGCAAGACCGTGGTAAAAGCAAAGGGCACCGATAAAGTTGCGATCATTACCGATTCATGCGAAGCTGCCGGTATGCCCGACGGACCTTACAAGCTCTGCGGCAGCGACGTTTACGTGGTCAACGGCGAAGCCAGGACTCCTGAAGGGAAGCTGGCTTCCAGCACAGTATTCATGGATATCGAGCGTCAGAATCTGCTTTCATTAGGCTTCGGAGAACGGGACGTGACCAGATTGACCCACACCACTCCGCTGGAATGTATGAGAGCGTCCGTTGCCGAAAAAAAGGCGCTTTCGAAGCTATTTGCACTCATCGGCGACAACGGTCTGGCGGACGGATTGACCGTCATATCGTAATTGACAGAAATAACGAAATAATGTAAAATGTGCTCTGTGCTTTTTGTTTTTGCGATAAGCGCAGAGTTTATTTTTAATTTCGACTGGAAGTGCTGATCTTGAAGATAGATACCAAATGTGTTCAGAGCGGTTACAAACCCAAAAACGGAGAGCCCCGCGTGCTTCCCATCATCCAGAGCACCACTTATAAATATGACACTTCCGAAGCCATGGGAGATCTGTTCGATCTTAAGGCGGAAGGCTTTTTCTATACGAGGCTGGCCAATCCCACGGTCGACGCGGTGGAGAAGAAGATAGCCGATCTGGAAGGGGGCCTTCTGGCCGTTATGACTTCTTCCGGACAGGCTGCCAGCATGTATTCGATACTGAACATATGCAAGGCAGGGGACCACGTGGTCAGTTCCGCGGCCATTTACGGAGGCACTTTCAACCTGTTCAACAAGACGCTTCGTGATCTGGGCATCGATTTCACCTTCGTCCCCGCGGACATTGACGAAGCCGGACTGGAAGCGGCTTTCCGTGACAATACGAAGTGCGTGTTCGGAGAGACCATCTCCAACCCCTCGCTTGACGTGCTGGATTTCGAACTCTTTGCAAAAGTTGCGCACAGGCACGGTGTTCCGCTGATCGTGGACAATACGTTCGCCACACCCATCAATTGCCGTCCCATTGAGTTCGGCGCCGATATCGTGACCCATTCCACTACCAAATATATGGACGGCCACGCCTGCGCCATAGGAGGCGTCGTCGTCGACAGCGGCAATTTCGACTGGGCTGCTTCCGGTAAATATCCTATGCTCACCACTCCCGACGAATCTTACCACGGCATCACCTACACCGAGACTTTCGGGAAAGCCGCTTACGGCGTAAAGATGAGGACGCATATCATGCGCGACATTGGCGCCATGCAGAGCCCCCAGAACGCTTTTTTGCTGAACATCGGCCTCGAAACCCTTGCCCTTAGAATGGAACGCCATTGCGCCAACGGCCTTGCGGTTGCCAGATACCTGGAGAGCCGCATGGCTGACGGAAAGATCACCTGGGTCAATTATCCCGGCCTCGAGTCCTGCAAATATGCGGACAGGGTCAAGAAATACCTGCCGGGCGGTTCCTGCGGCGTTGTCTCCTTCGGAGTTGCCGGCGGCAGGGAAGGCGCCGTGAGATTTATGGAAGGCCTCAAACTCGCCGCCATCGTGACCCACGTTGCCGATGCCAGGACCTGCGTGCTCCATCCCGCCAGCACCACGCACCGCCAGCTCAGTGATAAAGAACTGGAAGAATGCGGCGTGAGTCCCGATCTTATCAGATTCTCCACGGGTATAGAGAATATCGAAGACATCATAGAAGACATAGCGAACGCGCTGGAAAAAGTTTAAGAGGTTGTTTATATGGAACGAGATTTTCTCGAACTTATTAAAAAAGCCGAAGCAGACGCTTCCGCCGTGATCGAAGAGGCCAAGACCAGAGCCGCCGAGATCGAGAAGGAAGGCAACAGGCGCGCGTCCGAACATATCGAGAATTCCCGACGGGCTGTCCAGGAGCGCGCAGAAGCCAGGCTTTCCGAAGAGGGATACAGGATCAAAAAGACTTACGACAATAAAAAGACTTTTCTCACCGTATCGCTGAACGACGAGAAACTAAAAGCTATGGACCGTCTGGACAAGGCGGCCGAACTGGTAGTCGAAAGGATAATTGGCGGATAATGGCTGTCGCAAAGATGAGGCGCATAAGTCTTGTAGGGCTAATACGCGACAAGGCTGAAATAATAGAAAGGCTTCAGAAGCTCGGTACCGTGCACGTTCCGGGTTATGAAGAAAAGCGCCGTCAGGCCGAATCCGACGCAGAGACCAGAGCCGCAGCAGAAGGGATATCAGATTTCGTATTCGACGGAGACGGTATCGTCGACACCGATACGCTCATTAAAAACGATCCCGATTTCAGAAAGCACGAAGAGCAGCGCAAGAAACTGAAGACCTGTATAGAAGAGCTTGCGCCTTTCGATACCAGAAAGAAGTCTCTTTTTTCGTTCCTCCGTCCCGTGTCTTCCGCAGACGTTGCAGAAGTCATCGGCAGAGCCGACGAGATACTGGCTGCCGCAGACAGGATAGTCGAAACGGATTCCGGGATACGCCAGGCGGAAGAGGAGAACGCAAGGACCAGGGCGTTACTGACATCCATGCTGCCCTGGAAGGATTATCCCTACGTTCCTTCCGATTCAGATACCGTCTTTACGCATACGGAATTCCTGTCCGCCGACTCGAAAAAAGACCTGGAAAAATTAACAGAAGAACTCTCTGAAAACGCTCCTTCCGCTGACGTTTGGGAAGTGGGAAATTCAGGGGAGAACCGCTTTTTCGTTGTCACGTCTCTTAAGTCCGATCGTGCTGCGGTCGACAGGACCGTCAGTCAGAACAGAGTTTTCAGATATGATTTTTCAGACGTAGGATCCACTTTCGACGATCAGATCGACGGGCTGTTGACAAGGATCGATGACGTTGAAGCGCGCAAGAACGAACTTGTTGAATTCAGGAAAAGTTCCGCGGAGCATCTTTCTGATTTCGAGATATTGTACGACAGCATCGGCATCGAGACCGAAAAAATGATCGCCGACGCGAATATGGACGATTCCTACGTCACCTTCAATTTCGAAGGCTGGGTGCCTGCAAAAGCAGAAGCCGCGGTCAGCAGGGAACTTTCCGATAATTACATCTGCCACGCAACTTTCAGGGATCCGGAAGAGAACGAACTTCCTCCTACGAAATTAGAGAACGGCTTCCTCGGCGCCTCGGTGGAACCGGTGGAATCTCTTTATAGTCTGCTCAAATACGGAGAAGTGGATCCTTCCGCGATCTCCGCTTTCTTCTACGCCCTGTTTTTCGGATTCATGTTCTCCGACGCCGGTTACGGTATTATGCTGACGGTGGCCTGCGCGATCATATTGATCAAATGCAAGCTGAAGGAAAACATGAAGAAATACATCGTGCTGTTCCTGTTGTCCGGCATATCCACCATATTCTGGGGCGTTATATTCGGCAGCTGGTTCGGCAATCTCGTGGAGACCGTCACCATCGGCAAGTTTGCCTTGAAACCCCTTTGGTTCGATCCGCAGGACGGGGCAAATACGGAACATTTCCTGGCGTTTACGCTGCTCCTGGGCGTGATACACCTTTATTGCGCCATGCTGATGAAAGCGGTCAATCTGATCTCCAAGGGCAAATGGATCGACGCCATCTGCGACGTGTTCTTCTGGTATATCTTTTACACCGGAGAGATCCTTTTCCTGCTGCCCTACATTCCGTATTACAGCGATACGGCGTTCTGCGCTAATTTCAGCAAATACGGCATATATCTGCTGGGAATAGGTTTCGTGCTGATCTTGTTCACGAAGGGGCGTAAATCCAAGAATCCTTTCATGAAGATCTTCGGAGGCATCACGTGCCTGTACTCGCTGGTGGACATGCTGTCCGACTGCCTGTCGTATACGAGACTTATGGCGATGGGACTGGCAACGTCCGTCATCATCAACGTGTTCAACTCTATCGGCGCATCAGCTGCCGGGTTTGCCACGGTGGGTATCACGTTCCGGCTCGTGATATTCATAATCATATTCGTTGCCGCGAACCTGTTCAACTTCGCCATCAACGCGCTGGGCGCGTACGTCAACGCCTGCCGTTTGACTTACATAGAATTCTTCGGAAAATTCTATGAAGGAGACGGACTGGAATACTCTCCGCTCCGCTACAACACTGAATACATACTTATCGAGGACGGCGGCGCCGATGCCGCCGGCAGGAAAGAAAAAACATAAACAGGATATTATTATCGGGAGGTATTAATATGTTAACTTTCTTTTTAGCGAACGACGTTTTAAGAGACACCGCAGTCGAAGCGGCAGACAACGCCTCTAAGTTCTTTAACTGGGGCGGCGCCGCCATCGCTCTCATCGGAGCTGCTCTGGCAGTGATGCTGGCAGGCATCGGATCCGCCATGGCCGTAAAGAACGTGGCTTCCGCAGGCCTGGGACTTCTGTCCGAAGACCCCAAGCAGTTCATGCCTGCGCTGGTGCTCTCCCTGCTGCCTTCTACCCAGGGCATATACGGATTCGTCATCGCGTTCATGATGCTGGGAAAAGTCACCGCCGGAATGGACTACGTTGACGGTTTCTCCCTGATGCTGGCAGGACTTCCCATCGGTATCGTGGGATTCCTCTCCGCCATCTTCCAGGGCAAGGTCGCCGCCGCCGGTATCCAGCTTGCCGCCAAACAGCCCAAGCACTGGTCCAGGGCAATGATCCTGACGCTGCTCGTCGAGATGTTCGCGCTGCTCAGCTTCATCATTTCCATCTTCATGGTCAACAGCTGATCAGGGGTAGATTCAGGATATGGCAGATAACATTAAAGGCATTGACGCTATAATAGAGAAGATCCGCGAATACGGCGACCAGACCGCAAAGAAACTGATCGACGAGAGTTCCGAACGAGCCGATGGCGTATTTTCCGAAGCCGAAGAAGAAGTGGAAGCTTTCACTGCCGAGTCCGAAAAAAGCCTGGAGGCCGAGCTCAGCCTGCTCGAATCCCAGTCAGAAGGCGATTACGCCGCAGTGGTCCGGGACAGGACTCTGGCAATGAAGCAGGAGCTCCTGGCCAAAACTTTCGAAAGAGCCGCCGTGCTGCTTTCCGAACTGCCGGAAGACAAAAAGCTGGCTCTCTACAGGAAATGGATATCCGAAAACGGCGAGGACTGTTCCTATTCAGTGATTCTGAACAAAGTCGATAAAAAAGAATTCGGCGAGATTTTGAGATCCGAAATGGAGCGCGGCATATATCCCGGAAGACCTACGGTGTCTGAATACGTTTCAGAAGCCCTGGGAGGCCTTATACTGGACTTTGGAGATTCCAGGACGGATATCACCTTCGAGACGGTGGCGTCCCTTCAGAAAGGCTCCTACGACACGGAACTGATCAGGATACTTTTCCCGGAAGGATAAAAAGATGCGTCAGGATACGAATTACGCATACGCGGTGGCAAGGATAAAAGTGATGGAGAACCGTCTGATGACAGACGCAGATCTCGACACGCTCATTTCCGCGCCCCGGGACAATATCCTGTCCGTGCTTTCCGGTTTCGGCTATCAGACTGTTCAGGCGCCTGCGTCGGGAGGCGTCAACGAAACTTCCGGACAGGACGGCGAATCTGACCCGCTCGTCGTTTTCCAGAACGGATTGTCCGGCATCTTTTCCGCTTCCGTAAAAGAAGTGATGAAATTTTCGCCGGAGCCCGAAGCGTTGTCCATACTTCTTTATCCTTTCGATTTCGCCAACGCCAAGATCTGCGTCAAGGATCTGGCCTCTCTCGCGTCGAAAGAAGACGCTTCCAAACCGGAACTGGGTGAGAGCGGCAATATCGAGAGCGACCGTCTGTGGAACGCTTTCGTAAAGAACGATTTCGACGGCATCTATCCCGAACTGGCATACGCTTCAAAGAAGGCGTCGCAGGAGCTCGTCGTCTCCGGCAACGCCAGAAAGGCTGATATAATCCTGGACAAAGCCTGTTTCAACGCCATGATGAGCGCCGCTTACGGCTGTTCCTTCCTGACTTCGTCGTACTTAAAGAAGTATCTCAGAAAGTACGCAGACTGGAAGAATTATATAACTGCGCTCAGGATCCGAAGTGCTTCCTCTCCCGAGGAGCTTATGGAACAGGCTTACATTCCCGGAAACCTCAAGCCGGATTATTTCGTGAAGGCCGTTAAAAGCGACGATATGACGTTTTCCGGAACTCCTTACGAAGAATACGTTAAGAAGGAACAGCTTGCTTCCGGAGACAGAAAAGGGAACGACGGATCGCTCAAAAAATTGACCGTGGCGGATATAGAAGAATTGTCCGAAAAATATCTTTCGGATCATATTATGGCCACGAAAAACGAACCGAACAGGATCAACGCCGTATTTACGTACCTTATGGCGCTCAAGAAAGAGATCTCGACGATCAGGATCGTGACCGTAGGGAAGCGCGCCGGGATCGCAGACGACGATATCAGGAAACTGCTGGGGAAAGACCGTTGACCTGAGCGCAGGTCCGCAACGGATGGAGGTAAATTTTAATGGCATACTCTGTAGCCGCAATAGGTGATAAAGAAAGCCTGCTGTCTTTCAGATCCGCCGGCATCCGCGCTTACGAGTGCAGCACCAGGGGAGGAGCCCTGAAAGCGCTCAAAAGCGCCCAGGAAGATTGCGCCGTCATTTACGTTACTGACGAGATATACGAAATGCTGTCGGAAGAGATAAGCTTTTTCGACGACAAACCGCTGCCTGCCATCATTCCTTTTCCGGGGATGAAGGGAAGCGGCGTAGGGATGAGGCTTCTCAACAAATCGGTGGAGACCGCCGTGGGAAGCAATATATTACAGGAATAAGATTCGGAAAGGATTTTAAATATGGTCAAGGGAACTATAACCAAGATTTCCGGACCGCTGGTAGTGGCATCGGGTATGCGTGCCGCCAGTATGTTCGATATGGTGAAGATCGGCGAACTCGGTCTCACCGGCGAGATCATAGAGATCCACGGAGACAAGGCTTCCATCCAGGTATACGAAGAGACCGCAGGCCTCAGGCCCGGAGAAGAAGTTATCTCTACCGGTCTGCCCCTTAGCGTGGAACTGGGCCCGGGACTCATCAAGAGAATATTCGACGGCATCCAGCGTCCTCTGGAAGAGATGTACAAGATACAGGGCTACAATATCAAAAGAGGCCTTTCTCTTCCCGCGCTCGACAGGACAGTCAAGTGGCATTTCGTTCCGGCCTGCCGCGCAGGCGACGCACTTTCCGAAGGCGATATAATCGGTACCGTCGAAGAGACCGAAGTAGTGACTCAGCGCATAATGCTTCCTAAGGGAGTTTACGGTACGGTGGCCGAGATCGGAGAGGGAGACTTCACGGTCGACGAGCCCGTGGGCGTTATCAGAGACAGTAAGGGCAGAGAGACGAACCTTTATATGATGTCCACCTGGCCCGTACGCGTAGGGCGTCCCTACACACGCAAACTGCCTCCCACGGAGCCGTTGTCCACCGGCCAGAGAAACGTTGATACGCTGAACCCCATCGCAAAAGGCGGCGCCGCGGCAATACCCGGCCCCTTCGGTTCCGGCAAGACCGTTGTCCAGCACCAGCTGGCCAAATGGGCTCAGGCGGATATCGTGGTATATATCGGATGCGGCGAGCGCGGCAATGAAATGACGGACGTTCTGAACGAGTTCCCGGAGATCATCGACCCCAGATCCGGCAAGTCCCTTATGGAGCGCACGGTGCTGATCGCCAATACTTCCGATATGCCCGTTGCCGCCAGAGAAGCTTCCATATACACCGGAATAACCATTGCCGAATACTTCCGCGATATGGGTTACGACGTTGCCATAATGGCAGACTCCACCTCCCGCTGGGCAGAAGCCTTGCGCGAAATGTCCGGACGACTTGAAGAGATGCCCGGCGAAGAAGGTTATCCCGCATATCTGGGTTCCAGGCTCGCTCAGTTCTACGAACGCGCCGGTATGGTCAAGACCCTTGGCTCCAGGCCCAGGACCGGTTCGGTCACGGCAATAGGCGCCGTTTCTCCTCCCGGAGGCGACATTTCCGAGCCCGTATCCCAGGCCACCCTCAGAATAGTCAAAGTGTTCTGGGGACTGGATTCCTCGCTGGCATACGCCCGCCACTTTCCGGCGATCAACTGGCTGAACAGCTACTCTCTCTACGTCAACAGTCTGACACCCTGGTTCACCAAGAACATCGCTTCCGACTGGATCGAGAAGCGCGGCACTATGATGAAACTGCTCCAGAAAGAGGCGGAGCTCAACGAGATCGTAAAACTCGTTGGCGTCGACGCGCTGTCCGGTCAGGACCGCATGGTGCTTAACGCCGCCAGGTCCATCAGAGAGGATTACCTCCAGCAGGACGCCATGGACGAGATCGACACCCACGCTTCCTACAGCAAGATGTACGGCCTCATGAGCCTGATCCTGGAATATTACAACAAATGCCGCGAGGCCCTCAGCAGAGGCGTATCCTTCAAAGGCATCGATCACCTTAAAGTCGTGGAGCGTATTGGCAGGATCAAATTCGTTCCTGAAGACAGATTCCCGGCCGAACTTGCCGACGTCAGGGAAGCGCTGGACAAGGAGCTTCGCGAGCTTGAAGAAAAGGAGATGGGCGAATAATGCAGAAAGAATATAAGACTATCACTGAAATTGCCGGTCCCCTTATGATGCTCAATAAAGTAACCGGCGTCAGCATGGGAGAACTGGGCGAGATAATGCTCTCCGACGGCTCCAAAAAGATGTGCAAAGTCATGGAGATCGACGGAGATGTTGCCGTAGTGCAGCTGTTCGGTTCATCTTCAGGCATAAATCCTGAGACCAGCGCCGTAAAGTTCCTGGCACACGGGACCGAACTGGCGGTGTCCGAAGACATGCTGGGCAGAGTCTTCGACGGACTTGGAAGACCTGTTGACGGAGGTCCCGAACTCCTTGCCGACGAGCGGCTTGACGTGAACGGACTTCCCATGAATCCCGCCGCCAGAGAGTATCCTTCCGAATTCATTCAGACAGGCGTTTCAGCCATCGACGGACTTAACACCCTTGTAAGAGGCCAGAAACTTCCTATTTTCTCCGCTTCCGGACTACCGCATTCCGAGCTGGCCGTTCAGATCGCGCGGCAGGCAAAAGTGCTGGGTGACGATTCCAAATTCGCCGTCGTATTCGCGGCAATGGGAATCACCTTCGAAGAGGCCAATTTCTTCATCGAAGATTTCAGAAAGACCGGCGCTCTGGGCCGCAGCGTGCTGTTTATCAACCTGGCCAACGACCCTTCCGTAGAACGTATCTCCACGCCTCGAATGGCGCTTACTGCCGCCGAATATCTGGCCTTCGAAAAGAATATGCATGTGCTGGTCATAATGACCGATATTACGTACTATTGCGAGTCTTTGCGTGAGATCTCCGCCGCCAGAAAAGAAGTGCCCGGACGCCGCGGCTATCCCGGATATCTTTATACGGACCTGGCAACGCTTTACGAGCGCGCCGGAAAGAAGCGCGGGATCGAAGGCAGCATAACTCTGATACCGATATTGACCATGCCCGAAGACGATAAGACCCACCCGATCCCGGACCTTACCGGATATATCACGGAGGGGCAGATCATATTGTCCCGCGAACTTCACAGAAAAGGCATCATGCCTCCCATCGACGTGCTTCCGTCACTTTCCAGGCTTAAGGACAAAGGTATAGGCGAGGGCAAGACGAGAGCGGATCACGCCAATACGATGAACCAGCTCTTCTCGGCTTATTCCAGGGGCAAAGAAGCAAAGGAACTGGCAACCGTGCTGGGCGATTCCGCGCTTTCCGAGACGGACCTTCTATACGCGGAGTTCGCAGAAAAGTTCGAAGAGGAATATATCTCTCAGGGCTTCTCCAGGAACCGTTCCATAGAGGAGACGCTGGAGACCGGCTGGAAGCTCCTGCGCATCTTCCCGAGATCCGAACTCAAGAGAATCAAGGACGTGCATCTGGACAAATATTACGACGCACAGTAAGCGGCCGCGTTGACGTACGGATACGTCAGCTGCGGAATTAGATACAGGCAAACGTACAAGAACAGACAGTGACTGGCAATGGCAAGATTAAACGTTAGTCCGACCAGAATGGAACTCGGACGCCTGAAAAAAAGATTGAGCGTCGCGCGAAACGGCCATAAGCTCCTCAAGGATAAAAGAGACGAGCTTATGAAGCAGTTTATGTCGCTGATCAGGAAGAACAAGGAACTGCGCGTGAAGGCCGAGGCGGCGCTCGCCGAAACGCAGAAGGATTTCCTTATCTGCGGCGCAATGCTGTCCGAAGAAAGCCTCGACGCGGCGCTTTCCATGCCTTCCAGGTCCGTTAGCGCGGAGGTAACTTACAAGAACCTTACGGGCGTTACCGTTCCGGAGTTCGAGTATACCATAACCTCGGGATCGTCCGACCCGTTGTGCTACGGCTTCAACGACACCAATTCGGCACTTGACCGTGCCGTGGGTTCCATGGATTCGGTAATGGACCTGCTGCTCGAACTGGCCAAGACCGAGAAAGCCGCCAGGCTGCTCAGCTGCGAGATCGAAAAGACCCGCCGCAGAGTCAACGCCCTGGAATACGTTATGATCCCTCAGCTCGAGGAGACCATCAAGTACATCAACATGAAAATGGAAGAAAACGAACGCAGTACCAAGATCCGTCTTATGAAAGTTAAAGACATGGTCTTAGAGAAGAAACAGACCGGAGGCTGATCATGAAAGTTACTTTATTCGGCGCAGGAAACATGGGAGGCGCCATTTTAGAAGCCCTTTTGGGAAACGGATGTTCCGTGACCGTCTACGACCCCTCTGAGACCGTCAGAAACAGGCTTTCCGGCAGAGAAGGCATAGAGTTGGCCACCGATGTGATCGCCGCCTTAAACGGCTCGGAAATGGTATTTTTCGCGGTCAAGCCCGTTATGGTCGGAAAGCTGTGCGAGACGATTAAAGACGAGCTGGTGCGCATTGACCCCGTGGTGGTCTCAGTCGCCGCCGGCGTGAAGACTTCAGTATACGAGAAATATTTCGGAAGCCTCCGTATCGTCAGGACGATGCCAAACCTTCCGGCGCTTTGCGGAAAAGGATATACGGCGATCTTTTACAAGAATATCGACGACTGCGCCGTCAAGAAAGCGGTCATGGATATTTTCTCGTCGGTAGGCGAGACGGGGGAGTTCGATTCGGAAGATAAGATCGACAAGATCATTCCCGTTACTTCCAGCAGCCCGGCTTACGTCTGCCTTCTTATAGAAGCCATGGCCGACGGAGCCGTGAGGCTCGGATTCAACAGGAAAGATGCCTATGCCATGTGCGAACAGGCGGTGCTGGGCACTGCGGCATATCTTAAGGAGACGGGAATGCATCCGGCGGAACTGAAGGACAGGATCTGCTCTCCCGCAGGGACTACCATCGAATCGGTTGCCGCCCTCGAAGAAGACGGCTTCAGGTACGCCATCCTGGACGCTATGGAAAAATGCCTTAAAAAGATCGGTTGACAGGCTGGTATTATGAAACACGTTGACGTTTACACAGACGGTGCATGTTCGGGCAATCCCGGTCCCGGCGGGTATGCCGCCATATTGGTGTTCGGCAAGTCGGAACTGGAATTGTCCGGCTTCGAACCCATGACGACGAACAACCGCATGGAACTGACAGCTCCCATAAAGGCTATGGAGGCACTGAAGGAGAAGTGCGACGTTACCGTCTATTCCGACAGCGTGTATCTCACCGACGCGTTCAACAAAGGCTGGATCTATAACTGGGAGCTTAAAAACTGGAAAAACGGCAGGTCCGAGGTCAAAAATCCGGACCTTTTCAAGCGGCTCCTGGAACTTACACGCATCCATAACGTGACATGGGTCCATGTAAAAGGCCACGCGGACAATGAATATAACAACCGCTGCGATAAGTTGGCCGTGGCTGAATACAAGGCCCATATGGCACCTGATAACGACGACGCTGAAGCAGGAGACGGAAACGAATCAGAGATCGACGCTATGCGGGACGTACCTTACGAAGGCGAACTCGGAGAGCTGGTACTCGACTTCGACAGGATCTATTCGGGCAAAGTCTTCAACATCGAAAAGCGCAAGGTGCAGCTTCCCAACGGGTATATATCCGACAGGGAGATCGTCGTACACATAGGCGGCGCCGCGGTGGTGGCGGTCAATAACAAGGGCGAACTTTATATGGTCCGTCAGTTCCGTTCCGCAGCCGGTAAGGTCCTGCTGGAGATTCCCGCGGGAAAACTGGAAAAAGGCGAAGACCCTGCGGTTACTGCCGCCAGAGAGCTTCACGAAGAGACCGGCCTCTCGGTGAGCAGTTCCGATATCAGATATCTCAGCGAATTCTACGCCACACCCGGATATTGCACAGAAAAGATTTATCTCTACTATTACGTTTCCGACGGAACAGAGGGCAATCCCCACAGAGACAGGGGAGAACTGTTAAAGTGCGAGACGGTGCCCTTTAACGAAATGCTGGAACTGGCCCGGAGCGGAAAGATAGAAGACGCAAAGACGGCGCTGGGCATAATGCTTGCCGCCTCGGTGCCTGAGATCAGGGCGTTAACGGAGCGGCCTGAAACGGTCTGACCGGCCCGGGTCCTGCGCCCTTCGAAAGTGCGCCCGGACTCATTCGAAAACAGTTTCAAAATACTTTAAAATCTTGACAATTCCGGCTTAGTGTTGTACTATAAGCCGGAAATTTTTTATGGGAGGCTCCCGCCGGATGAACAAATGGGAAAGCATGGCGAAAGTTTACGATCCATGCGCTGTCGAAAAAGAAATATATAACAACTGGGAAGAAAAAGGTTACTTTAAAGGGAAGATCGATCCCGATAAAAAGCCTTTCACTATAGTCATTCCGCCGCCGAACATCACAGGGCAGCTCCACATGGGCCACGCGCTGGACGAGACCCTTCAGGATATAATAATCAGGTTCAAAAGGATGCAGGGCTATTCTGCGCTCTGGCTTCCCGGGACCGACCACGCCAGCATAGCCACCGAAGCCAAGATCGTGGACGCCCTTGCCAAAGAAGGTCTCACCAAAGAGGAGATCGGCAGGGAAGAATTCTTAAAGCGCGCCTGGGACTGGAAGAAAAAATACGGCAGCAGGATCGTCACCCAGCTCAGATCCCTTGGATCTTCCTGCGACTGGTCCAGAGAGCGCTTCACTATGGACGAAGGGCTGTCGAAGGCCGTTCGGGAAGTATTCGTGCGCCTTTACGAAAAAGGGCTGATCTATAAAGGAGAACGTATCACCAACTGGTGTCCCTGCTGCAACACTTCCATTTCCGATATCGAGATCGAATACAGCGAAGACGACGGCAACTTCTGGTATATCAATTATCCCTACGCCGACGGGACGGGAGCGTTGACCATCGCCACCACCAGGCCCGAAACGCTGCTGGGCGACGTTGCCGTTGCCGTCAATCCCGAAGACGAGAAGTATAAAGATCTGGTGGGCAAGATGCTTATCCTGCCGCTGGTAAATAAAGAGATCCCGGTCATTGCCGACGATTACGTGGAACTCGGGTTCGGTACCGGCGCCGTGAAGATAACTCCTGCTCACGACCCCAACGACTATGAGGTCGGAAAGCGCCACGACCTGCCGGTCATCCGCATCATGGACGACAAAGGCTTCATTAACGAAAACGGTGGAAAATACGCCGGTTTGGAGCGCTACGCCGCCAGGAAGCAGATCGTGGAAGATCTCAAGGCTGAGGGCCTGCTCGTCAAGATCGAGCCTCACAAGCACAACGTAGGCCACTGCCAGCGCTGCGGCACCGTTCTGGAGCCCTTCGTGTCAAATCAGTGGTACGTTAAGATGAAGCCTCTGGCAGAGCCCGCCATCGAAGCCGTCAGATCCGGAAGGATCAAATTCGTGCCCGACCGCTTCTCCAAGATATATTACAACTGGATGGAAAACATTCAGGACTGGTGCATCTCCAGGCAGCTCTGGTGGGGCCACCGGATCCCGGCGTTCTACTGCGCCGACTGCGGACATATAATCGTTGCCAGAGAAGATCCCGACAGGTGCGAATGCTGCGGCAGCAAAAATATCACAAGAGATCCCGATACGCTGGACACCTGGTTCAGCTCCGCGCTGTGGCCTTTCTCCACCCTCGGCTGGCCCGAAGAGACGGAAGACCTTAAGTACTTCTATCCCACCGACGTGCTTGTCACGGGATACGACATCATATTCTTCTGGGTGGCCAGGATGATATTCTCCGCCTGCGAACAGATGCACGAAGTGCCCTTCAGGACCGTGCTCTTCCACGGACTCGTAAGAGACTCCCAGGGCCGGAAAATGTCCAAATCCCTGGGCAACGGCATCGATCCTCTCGAAGTTATCGACAAGTTCGGCACCGACGCGCTTAGATTCTCTCTGATCACCGGCAACAGTCCGGGCAACGATCAGCGCTATCTCAAGGAGAAAGTGGAATCCGCACGCAATTTCGCCAACAAAGTCTGGAACGCCACCAGGTTCGTGCTAATGAATTTCGACGAGGATCCCGATTTCTCGAAGATCGATCCCGCCAGGTTCGAGACTACCGACAAATGGATCCTTTCCGCCTGCAACCGGCTCATCTCAGAAGTCACTGAGAACCTTGAAAAATTCGAGCTGGGCGTGGCGCTTTCGAAGGTGTACGATTTCGTATGGGATGTATATTGCGACTGGTACATAGAGATGGTGAAGCCCAGGCTGTTCGACGCGGAAAATCCCTCCAGGCTGGAAGCCCAGTACGTGCTGAATTACGTTCTGGTCAACTGCATGAAGCTGCTCCATCCCTTTATGCCTTTCGTCACCGAAGCCGTGTTCGGGCGCCTGTATAACGACTGCGAGAGCATCATGATCTCCGAATGGCCCAAATACGATCCCGCATACGAATTTCCTAAAGAGGAAGAAGCGGTATCGTACGTCATCGACGCCATCAAGCGAATCAGGAACATACGCCACGAGATGGGAGTTCCGTCTTCCAGGAAGGCGCATATCATTGCCGTTACCGCGGACGAAGCCAAAGCCGATATCCTCAGAGGCTGCGAACCGGTGCTCAAAAATCTGGCGTATTGCGCCGGACTGACCATTCAGGCGGATAAAGAGGGCATTGCCCGGGACGCCGCTTCGGTCCAGCTTGAGAATGCGGTGCTCTATATGCCGCTGGAAGAACTGATCGACATCCAGAAAGAGATAGAGCGGTTGACCGCAGAGAAAGAGAATCTGGAGAAAGAGATTGCCAGGGTGAGTTCCAAGCTCGCCAACGAATCCTTCGTCAGCAAAGCTCCGAAGAACGTCGTTGACGCGGAAAGGACCAAACTGGAAAAGTATCAGTCGATATACGAAAGCACCGCCGCCAGACTGCGGGAAATGAGTGAAAGGAGATAATGGACAGGTATGCTGAAAGTCAGTGAAATAGTTAAGATCCTTGACGCGGAAGTACTTACCGGCCATGAAAATATGGACCTGGAGATATATTCCGGCTGCGGCGCCGATCTCATGAGCGACGTTATGGCCTACGTAAAAGAGAGCGTCATCCTCTGCACCGGCCTCTGCAATCCTCAGGTGGTAAGGACCGCCGAGATAATGGATATCAAGGTCCTGTGCTTCGTGAGAGGCAAGATGCCCGGGGAAGCCGTTATCGAACTGGCTAAAGAGAAAGGCATCACCGTCCTGGCCACCCATCAGCCTTTGTTTATCTGCTGCGGGCTGCTCTACAGCAACGGAATAAAAGGCAGAGGAGTATGGAATTGACCGAAAAGGAAGATCCGTTACGGTTCCGTTTCGGCGCAGGTGATATTTCCGGCGCGGGAGAAGCGGTCGACAGTTTGAAACAGGCTTTGACGCTTTGCGGTATCGGAAAAGAAACGGTCAGGCGCGTATGCGTTTGCGCGTATGAAGCCTTAGTCAACGCCGCCATATATGCCGGCGGCGGTTCGCTGGTTGCCGAAGCCGGGACCGAACTGATCAGGCTGTCGGTTTCGGACAACGGGCCTGGCATAAAAGATATCGCCAACGCGTTCATTCCCGGACGGTCGACTGCTTCGCCGGAGGCGCTGGCTCAGGGTTTCGGAGGAGGTTCCGGCCTCAGAAATATGAAGAGATCGTCCGACGAGATGTACGTAAAAACGGAGCCGGGCGGCGGCACTGAAATAACGATGCTGTTTAAATTGTGATCATGAAGAAATATCTGCTTGTAATCTTAATATCGATTGCCTCGGTTGTGGCATTAGCGGGCTGCAGCGACGTTGGCGGAGACCCCTCCGGAGAGGCCACAGCCACCGGTATGTCCATCACCACCATCAGTCCTACCGACGTTCCAGAAGAGACCATGGCTGTCACCGAAGTCCCGGCAACGGAAGTCGTCACTCCGGAGGTCACTCCTACAGAATTCGTACCAACCGAGCCTCCCACGCCTACGCCCGAACCTACCGAAGAACCCACCGCAAGGCCTTCCGTGGACGACCTGAAATTCGTTAAGGTCACGGAAGGGGAGAATGGAACGATCCGCGACCTGATAACTTTCGCCGAAGGATCTCCCGAAGGCTACAAAGAACACGTACTGGCAAACATCTTCGATCACGACGACAGGACCTACTGGTCGTATCTCAACAACGACCTCAACGTGGAACTGGAGATGCAATTCTCTGTTCCCGTATATATCTACCGTCTGGACAACTGGTGGTACACCTTGAACAAGGTCTATTTCTACAACGTTTCAGCCAGGCTTTCCGGTTCAGAAGAATTCGTACTGGTCAAAGACAGATCCGCAAATACCACATCCGACGAGACCCAGGACAATATCAGCGTCGGTCCGGTGGAATCCGTTAAATATTCGTTCTTCGACAACAGCATGCTGAACAGGTGGGTCCAGTTCGCTGAGCTTTACGTGATCGGTTTTACCGTAACTTCCGAGACTTATGAGATCGATCACGCAAAAGGCGTCATCAGGATACCGGGCGAAACGTCTCAGGACGAATTTATGGAAGGCTTGACGCTTATGGGCTCTTACAAGGTATCCATAGGATTTCTGCCTGACGAAAAAGGCACCGTGTCCGATTCGTCTGTCTTGAGGATCTCATATAAAGACGTGACGGCGGACTTTATGATCGAATATTTGCGAAACGATTGACAGATGGAATTTGATCCCGGCGAGCTTCCAAAACGCAAACTTTATTTCGAAAGCTGCGGCAACGGCAGCGGCAGCCGTTTTGCCCTTGTCGAAGACGGCAAACTTTGTGAATTCAGAAATTTAACTAACGGCGACGTTCCCGCCGTTGGCGAGATATATTGCGGCCGCGTGGCGGATATAAGTCACGAGAACGCATCATGCTTCGTGCTTCTGACGACCAGTGACGGAAATACTGTTCGAGGTTTCCTGAACAACGACCGCCATATGACGGGGGACGAGATCATCGTGTGCGTTTCCGCTCCGGCTTCGGGCAACAAGTTTTGCCGCCTTTCGGAGCGTTTTTCCATTCCCGGACGCTATATCGTTCTAACGTTCGACGCAACCGGCAATTCGGTTAAGGTTTCCCGCAGAATATCTTCCGATATTTCCCGTCAGCGCCTGTACGAACTGGGTGATTCTTTGAGAGACTCTGTTTCGGATGGTGTTGACGATAACAAGGTTCCCGGAATACTTTTCAGGACAGAGGCCGAAAGTGCTGAAGATGCTTCCATAAAGGCCGAATTTAACGGATCGTATAAAACTTTCCGCTCTATCATCGATAAGTTTTCGAAGCTTAAAAAAGATGCTTCCTTCGGCCTTGTTTATGCTCCTGATCAGGTTGCCGCCAGGCTGCTCGAATATTCAGCCGCGACCATAGAGGAGATTCACACGGATTCGCCGGAATTGTACGATATGGCACTTAGATCGACGGGCTGCGGCGAGACCAAAGTACATATGCATAAGACCGGATATTTTTCGCTTATGGGCATCGACAGGGAATATGCCAGATTGTCAGGGAGGACAGTTTATCTGCCCTCAGGAGGGAATATCGTGATCGACCGGACCGAGGCAATGACGGTCATTGACGTTAACTCCTCCGGCGCCGCATCCGCCGCTTCTGACGGAGATCTGTTCTTTAAGACCAACATGGAAGCCGCCGAAGAGATAGCCCGTCAGTTGCGCCTCCGTTCCGTTACAGGAACAATAGTCTGCGACTTCATAAACATGGATTCCGCCGCCACCGAAGCCGCCGTTTTCGACGTTCTTAAGCTAAAAACGATGAACGATCCGGCCCAAACGGAGCTGTTCGGATTTACGAAGCTGAAATTGTTCGAAATTACGCGCTCTAAAGGCGTTTTTGCTTGACATTTTATTTAGAAAGATATATTATTTTCAAAGAATTTTTTTATGGAGGATTGATTCTAAAATGTCTCTTTCTACGATCGTTTCAATTTCACGCGAATATGGTTCCGACCCTGCGTTCGTGCTTGCGGGCGGCGGAAATACTTCCTACAAAACCAAAGATTTTCTGTTCGTTAAAGGTTCCGGCACCACGCTGGCCACTATAACTGAAAACGGCTTTGTAAAAATGAACCGCGAAAAGCTCAGCGCTATGTTTGATAAACATTATCCGAAAGACCAGGCGCGCCGCGAAGCGCTGGTGCTGGAAGATATGATGGACGCAAAAGAGAAGAGCGAAGCGGGCAAGCGTCCCAGCGTAGAGACACTCCTTCATAATCTCATAAATTACACCTACGTAGTCCATACTCATCCCGCCGAAATGAACGGTCTCACCTGCGGTGTAAACGGTAAGAGAGCTGCCAAGCGTCTGTTCGGTGACGATTTCGTATGGGTGGATCTGTGCGAACCCGGCTACGTCCTCGCGATGGAACTTAAAAAGAAGATGGACCGCTACAAGGCCGAAAAAGGCAAGGACGCGGACTTCATAATCCTTCAAAACCACGGTATCTTCATCGCGGCCAACACCAAGAAAGAGATCGAGAACAAGACCAAAGAGATCTTCGACGCACTGAGAGCCAAACTTAAGAAAGTGCCCGATTTCTCCGAAGTGGAATTCGATAAGGAAAGAGCCGCTTTCATCGCTCCCGCAGTCCGCATGCTGCTGTCCGACGGCGAGCAGAAGCCTATCGTCACCTTCCGCACCAATAAGCAGATCCTCGAATTCGTAAAGGACGAGCAGAGCTTCTATCCCGTTTCTTCCGCTTTCTCTCCCGATCATATCGTTTATTGCAAGCCTTATCCGCTTTTCGTTAAGAGCGCAGAGGATATGGATGCCCAGTACGAGCTTATCAGGGAAGGCATAGCCGCTTATAAAGAGAAATACGGATTCAATCCCCGCATCGTCGCCATCCAGGGCCTGGGTATTTACGCCTACGGCACCAACAAGAAGAACGCGGACATCTGCGCTGACGTTTTCATTGACGCCTGCAAGATCGGCGTTTACAGCCAGAATTTCGGCGGCCCTCTGTTTATGACCCAGTATATGATCGATTTCATCTGCAACTGGGAAGTCGAGTCCTACCGCTCTAAAGTTTCCCTCGGCGGCGGCAGCGGAAAGCGCCTTGCTGAAAAGATCTCCATCGTTACCGGTTCCGCTCAGGGCTTCGGCCAGGGCATTGCCGAGTATATGCTGGAAGAAGGTGCAAACGTAGTCATCGCCGACCTGAATTACGATCTGGCCAAGGTCAACAGCGACAATATGAACGAAAAGTTCGGCAAGAACCGTACCATCGCCTGCAAGGCGGACGTGGGCAACGAAGAGTTCGTCACCGACATGGTGTACACCACCGTGCTGGAATACGGCGGCCTCGATATCTTCGTCAACAACGCAGGAATCGCCATTGCCGGATCCCTCGAAGAGATGACCCAGCAGCGCTTCGAACTTGTCACTAAGATCAACTATACCGCTTATTACCTCTGCTCCAAGCTTGCTTCACGTATAATGAAGATCCAGCATAAATTCGACGCTTCCTACTATATGGATATCATCCAGATCAACTCCAAGTCCGGACTCGCCGGTTCCAACAAGAACTTCGCCTACGCCGGAAGCAAATTCGGAGGCATCGGACTTACCCAAAGCTTCGCTCTCGAGCTGGTGCCCTACAACATCAAAGTCAATGCCATCTGCCCCGGAAATCTTTTGAACGGTCCGTTGTGGTCCGACCCCGTAAAAGGCCTTTTCGTACAGTACTTCAAAGCAGGAAAGGTCCCCGGAGCCAAGAGCGTAGAAGACGTAAGGCGCTACTACGAGGAGAAAGTTCCCATGCACAGAGGCTGCGAAGTCATCGACGTTGCCAGAGCCATCTTCTACATCGTAGAGCAGAAGTATGAGACAGGCCAGGCTATCCCCGTTACCGGCGGCCAGGAGATGCTCAACTGACAGGATAATCAATAAACTCGGACGGTCACAAGGGTAATCGCCCGGCTGAATTTACACATGATTTAAATTGCAGCGGTAAGATGCCCGTACGCAGGCATTTTACCGCTTTTTTTCAGGCTCCGGCCGCTGCCGCCCTGAAATCGGTACCTACAAGAGATAAAACATCAAGGAGTCAACATGGCAAAACAGTCTTACGGCAATGAAAGCATCACTCAGTTAAAAGGTCCGGACAGAGTACGTTTAAGACCCGCTTCGATACTGGGCTCGGACAGTCTGGAAGGCTGCCAGCATACTTTCGTAGAGATACTGGCGAACTCCATCGACGAGGCCAGAGAGGGATACGGAAAAGTCATCGAAGTTACCCGCTTTAAGGATCATTCGATCCAGGTCCGCGACTACGGAAGAGGCTGCCCTCTGGATTACAACGAAAAAGAGGGAAGGTACAACTGGGAGCTGGTCTACTGCGAGCTTTACGCCGGAGGTAAATATAATAACAACGAAGGAGAGAACTATGAGTACAGCCTGGGACTTAACGGCCTCGGCAGCTGCGCTACGCAGTATTCTTCCGAATACATGGACGTCACCGTCTACAAAGACGGTTTTAAATACGATCTGCATTTCGAAAAAGGCTACAACATCGGCGGCTTGAAAAAAGAACCGACCACCCAGAGAGGCACCGGCACCATACAGCGCTGGAAGCCCGACCTGGAAGTGTTTACCGATATCGACATTCCATTAAGCTTCTTCACGGATATGCTGAACAAGCAGGCGGTGGTCAACGCAGGCCTTACTTTCAAGCTTTTCGACGAACCTTCCGGCCAGCGCTTCGAATACGTTTACAAGAACGGCATCACCGACTATATGAAAGAGCTGTCTCAGGAAAAAGAGATAACTCCCATCCAGTATTACGAGACCGAGACCAAGGGCCGCGACAGGGAAGACCTGCCGGAATACAAGCTTAAGATGCAGGTGGCGTTCTGCTTCAATAACTACGTCAATCTGCTGGATTATTATCACAATTCCAGCTACCTGGTCAACGGCGGTTCTCCCGATAAAGCGGTCAGGAACGCTTTCACCAGCGAGATAGACAAATATATCCGCGCCCAGGGCAAATACAATAAAGACGAAAGCAAGATAACTTTCGTCGACGTTCAGGACAGCCTTATGGTCATAACCAACTCGTTCTCCACCATGACCAGCTACGAGAACCAGACTAAAAAGGCCATCACCAATAAATTCATCCAGGAAGCCATGACCGACTTCATCCGCAAGCGCCTCGAAATATATTTCATCGAGAACAAGATGGACGCGGACAAGATAATGGAGCAGGTGCTCATCAACAAGCGCAGCCGCGAATCCGCCGAAAAGCAGCGCACCTCGATGAAGAAGAAGTTGTCCGGCAATATCGACATCAACAACAGGATCAAAAAGTTCGTTGACTGCCGTACCAAGGACGTAGATAAAAGAGAGCTCTACATAGTCGAGGGCGATTCCGCACTGGGCTCCGTTAAAATGGGCAGAGACAGCGAATTCCAGGCCGTCATGCCGGTTCGCGGCAAGATCCTGAACTGCATGAAGGCGGAGTATAACAGGATATTCGAAAGCGAGATCATCACCAACCTCATCAGAGTGCTGGGCTGCGGCGTTGAGATCCAGAACAAACATACGAAAGATCTGTCGCTGTTCGACCTTTCAAACCTCAGGTGGAACAAGATAATAATCTGCACAGATGCCGACGTCGACGGTTTCCAGATCAGGACACTGATACTGGCAATGCTTTACAGATTGACCCCTACGCTGATCAGCGAAGGAAAGGTATATATCGCCGAATCTCCGCTGTTCGAGATCACGCACAAGGGCAATACGTATTTCGCCTACGACGAAAAAGAGAAGGCTAAAATATTGTCCGGCCTTGACGGTAAAGTTACGATCCAGCGCTCGAAAGGACTGGGCGAGAACGAGCCCGAAATGATGTGGCAGACTACAATGAATCCTCAGACCAGGAGACTTATCAAAATTATGACCGACGACGCTAAGAAGACCGCCGAGTATTTTGAAACGCTGCTGGGAGACGATCTCGAATCCCGAAAAGCCATCATCGCCGAGAAAGGTCATCTTTATCTGGACGACCTGGATCTCGAATGACGCGTTTTTGGAGAAAGGACATTTTAGAGGTAATTCTTTATGGCTGAGAAAAAGAAGACTAAAACTGAAAATACTGACGCGAAGCGCGAGTTCGACAATATAATCGTGGAGAACGATCCTTCCAAACTTTTCCGGGAAGAGACCATCACCGCCACACTGGAAGAAAACTATATGCCTTACGCCATGAGCGTCATAGTCTCCAGAGCGATACCGGATATCGACGGATTCAAGCCTTCCCACAGAAAACTGCTCTACACGATGTACAAAAAAGGCCTTCTGAAAGGCCCCAGGACGAAGTCCGCAAACGTTGTCGGCGAGACCATGAAACTGAACCCTCACGGCGATCAGGCCATATATGACACCATGGTCAGGCTTACCAGGGGCAATCAGGCGCTTTTGCATCCTTACGTAGATTCAAAGGGCAATTTCGGCAAGCAGTATTCCAGAGAAATGCAGTGCGCCGCGCCCCGTTATACCGAGGTAAAACTGGACAAGATCTGCGAAGAACTGTTCGCGGACATGGACAGAGACGCGGTGGATTTCGTTGACAACTACGACGGTACCATGAAGGAACCCACTCTGTTTCCCGTAACTTTCCCCACGATCCTCGTCAATTCCACCGAAGGTCTTGCCGTCGGTATGGCCACCAAGATATGCTCTTTCAACTTGAGAGAGATCTGCGAGGCCACCTGCGCATACATAGATGATAAAGATTGCGAACTCACGCACTATATCCAGGCTCCGGATTTCTCCACCGGCGGCACCGTTATCTATTCCGACTCAGTCATGAAGCAGATCATGGAGGAGGGAAGAGGCAGCGTAAAGATCAGGGCCAAATATCGTTACGATAAAAAGAACAGCTGCATAGAGATTTACGAAGTCCCTTATACCACCACCTGTGAAGCCATAATGGACGATATCGTAAAGCTGGTAAAAGACGGAAAGATCAAAGAGATCGTTGACGTCCGCGACGAGACCGACCTCGGAGGCCTGAAGATCACGCTCGACGTCAGGAAAAATATTGACCCGGACGCGCTGATGAACAAACTCTACAAAATGACATCTCTCCAGGAAAATTTTGCCTGCAATTTCAACGTCCTCATCGACGGACGCCCTCAGGTGCTTGGGGTCAGAG
>JAEFAM010000072.1 GCA_016287565.1 Clostridia bacterium | reverse complement strand
GTCGGTCTCGAATCGTTCGGGCCGGCTGTTCCTGTGCGCGCGGTGTACTACCCGGACGCAGGCGAGGGGTTTTCTTTCCGCAACGGGATGTTCAACAACGACGGCTCCGATTTTGTCACGCTGAACATGAAACAAGGCGCGGAGGAGGTTGCCGAATTCAGGGGACCGGAAGGAACGGTCAAGGCCTTCCGCTACGAAAACGGCGCGGGCGAGCGCTTCCTGATATTCCCGTTCGAGGCGAAACTCGTGTGCGAAACGTCGATGCTTTTCAGGAATTACGCGATGCAGTCGATGCTGATTCACGAGCTTTCGCACATCCGCCGCAGGCCGCTTGACGCGGTTCTGACAGGCAGCCCGGACACGTATATTTTAACTAAAAATAGTGAAAATTCGCTTGCAATCGGCATCTGGAACTTCTCGCTCGACCCGATCTACACGCCGAAGGTCAGGCTCGGTGAGCCCTGGCAGTCGGCAGAATTCGTGAACTGCACGGGCTCGCTTGACGGAGGGACGCTGGAATTGTCGGATATTGGGCCGTTCGGAATGGCGTTCGCGCTGCTGAAGAAATGAGAGGCAAAGCTCGCCAGGTGGTTCAATGATATGAAAAAGCGGATATTAGTCGCTGTCATTATATTCATCGCTGTTGTCCCGGCCGCATTGGTCGTCTTAACGCAGATACGTTACTCACGAATCGGAGAAACAGAGGCTAAGACAATTGTCGCTGATTACCTGGATTCGCGGATCGAAGGTAATCTCTCCAGTGCGCTAGTGATCCATTGCACCGGTCAAAAACCGATGAAAGTGCTGTGGAATTGTGCCACCGTTGCAGACGCATTGAAAAGTGTCGGCGAGGGCGAAGAACTCACTGTAAAAATCCATCCCAGGGGACAATACGTCATGAGCATTCGCTGTGGCGAGAGGACGATATTGTCGTTTGATTCGTCGCTGAGGTCAATGCGCACCGAACGGAACGGATTCCTGATGATCGCGCTGGCGTGCTATTTGCTGTTGATCCTGTTATGGATCTCGCCGTTTTTTCAGAAACGGGCGGCGCGGCATCGAAGCGATTCTTGACGAGATATTGACAACGAGAATAGAGAAGGACAACAGAGCTGCGGTAATGCAGTGCTTGAAAAAAGCCGTGTACGAATCCGTTAAAACATAGTATAATGTGCTTGCTCTTTTATAGAAGACCTAAAACAATTGAACTCAGGAGGGATATGTATGTTCTGCCCATCTTGCGGAAACGCTATCGAAAACGGAATATCGTTTTGCCCCGTATGCGGAGCCAGGGTACCGCAGTTGTCCACCGCTGAAGTAAAGACGGAGCCGAAGCCCGTCACCGGGATCATCGCGAAGAAAGCCATCGTATTTTTCTCGATCGCCGCGCTGATCTTGACGGTCCTTTCCGTCACCGTGATCTCGATATACTATCTTGCCAACATGGGTCAAAACATTCTCAAATTCTATCTGCAGAATTTTACCCAGTTGATCGCCCTGATATACCCGCCTGTCATTGCGGGCCTGTTCGTATTGTTCTGCGCCCTGCTGGACAAAAAAACGCCGATTTTGACCGGTATCCCGCGTATACTGTTTTTCGTGATCAGCCTCATTTTGATCTTCGTTAGAGCAGTCTTCCTGAGATACTCGTTCAACGTGCTCGAAGAAGTATTCTATTACTTGTTTACGTTGTGCTTCATAATCTTTTATATGCTTGCCGTCGCCGGACAGTTCGGCAGCGGCAATGCAGGGAAGATCCTCACGACAGTATTCGGCGGGCTCATATGCATTATGGAATTTATTTATTGCATAGAGTACGTGGTTTTAATATTCAAATTGAGCGGCCCTTATCTTTTCCTGCTCTGGATCGGTAATATCATCGGTTCGATCGCCACAACAGTAACGATCTTCACGATGGTGCTTATCGTTTTCCACGTATACGCATCGAAAGCAAACTTGCGGCGCGCATAAAACCGGTCGTTCCCGCAGCTCCTTGCCGGGGGAGCGCGATCCATTGCCGGACCGTTCGCAACATTAAAAGGAGTTTAATATTAATATGAAAAGATCCGCTCGAAGACATTTCTGCATTCTGACCGCCATACTGGCGCTGTTTTCGTTGACCGCGTGCTCCGCAGACAGGAGTGGCCGGGGGAGCGAGGTCATCCATTCTTCCACCCAGCACGAGACCGATTCGCCCGACTGGGTCAAGGCGCTTCCCGCCGCGAAAGACAGCTCGGTGAAGCAGCTTTTTGTTGTCGCGGGAATGGGTATGGACAAGACTACTGCCACGGTGTCGATGCACGAACGCGACAATGACGGCAACTGGAAGCAGATCCTGTCGACGCCCGGATACGTGGGGAAGAACGGCCTGTGCCTTGACGCGGACCACGCCGAGGGCTGCGGACAGACTCCGATAGGAGTTTATAAGTTTAACAAGGCGTTCGGAATTGCCGCGGACCCCGGCTGCGCGATACCTTACGTCAAGGTGACCGACGGCACCTACTGGTCCGGCGACGTGCGGGAGGGGATGCGCTATAACGAGATGGTGGACATCGACGACTATCCCGATCTGGATCTTACGGACAGCGAGCACATCGTCGACTACGAATATCAGTATCAATATTGCCTGAATATCAGCTTCAACGAGGACGGCACGCCCGGACGCGGTTCTGCGATCTTTCTCCACTGCCTCGGCCCCGTCAAACCTTATACGGGGGGCTGTGTGTCGGTGCCGGAGAACATCATGAGGCTGATCATTCAGAGGGTCGATCCTGATTGCGTCGTGGTGATCGACACTTTGGAGGCTCTCACCGGGAGCGCGGAGATAAGCTGGTAAGCGTCGCCTGAACGAGGCGGCGAGGACCAACAACAATAACGCACACATTATTTTCGCCATGCTGAATTAAGGTGATACTATGACGAAAAAAAGGATCTCGCCGAAACAACTTGTGTCGATGATCTTGACGGCATCCATTATCTTCACGTGCGCCGGAGCATTGATCCCGGTGAACGCATACCACTCCGATTACGGCGAAAACGTTGCCCGCGCGATCATGGACGAAGGTATCGTGCTTATGAAGAACGAGGAAAACGCTCTTCCGCTTCAGAAAGGCGAGCGCATCGCGCTGTTCGGAGAAGCACAGATACTCAGGCTGTACAACTCGTCGGAATTTAATTCGAGCGAGAGCATGACGATCGACACGCTGTCGGTACAGCACGGATATATTCCTTACGGCGCCGGGTCATCCCAGGCGCTTGGAGACGGGGGCGTGAAAGCGGCAATAGATCCTCTCGGCGCTTTGCAGGAGGCTGAGAAAGAAGGACGCGTTTCCATTTATGCGAAAATGAGCGACGCGTATGCCGAGCCTCTGAAGAAAAGCCGCAGCGACAAAGAGTATAAAGCCTATGAACCGACTGACGAAGAAGTCAGCGAGGCTGCTTCGAACGCGGATACCGCGATCGTTTTCATACGCCGCTGGGACGGTGAATGCGTTGACCTTTCCAAAAAAGACTGGAACCTGACGAAATCGGAGGAGAAGCTTCTCAAGCAGGTCAGCGCTTCGTTCAAGAAAGTCGTCGTGGTTCTGAACACGCCTGCGCCGATCGCTACCGGCTGGTCGAAAGACGAGATCGACGGCATACACGTTGACGCGGTCCTGTTTGCGGGATACGGCGGAATGCAGGGCGGCCTTGGAATTGCCGACGTGCTTCTGGGAGACGTTAACCCTTCCGGGAAACTGGTGGATACCTACGCTAAAGAGTTGACGGATTATCCTACGACCGCCGCATTCTCCGCAGTCAACCAGAAGTATACGGAAGATATCTTTCTGGGATACCGCTATTTCGAAACATTCGATAAAGAATATGAAAAGGTCAATTACGAATTCGGCTTCGGATTGTCGTATACGACTTTTGAGATCAAAAACGAAGCCTTCTCGTTCGAAAACGGTACCGTGACCGTTGCGGTCAGCGTCAAAAATACCGGCTCGGTGGCGGGCAAAGAAACGGTACAGCTATACGTTTCCGCGCCTCAGGGCGTGCTGGGCAAGGCGGCTAAATCCCTTTGCGCGTTCCAGAAAACAGGCCTGCTGGAACCCGGCGCTTCCGAGAAGATCACGCTGACCGTTCCGATCGCCGAACTGGCATCCTTCGACGACCTGGGCAAGACAGGGAACAAGTCGGCATACGTGCTGGAGTCAGGGGATTACGTCTTCCTGGTCGGAAATTCAGTCAGAAACGTCACTGAAGCAGGGCGCGCGACCGTGGAGAAAACAACAGTCACCCGTCAGCTTACGGCGCTTTGCCAGACGAACCTCGACAAACGCCTGCTTGCCGACGGCAGTATGGAAGAACTGCCCGCACCTACTGTTGTTGAAACGGGTGAAGATGCTCATTTGCTGATCAACTATCCGGCGATCGTGGAATGTGAAGATTTCTATTCTTCCGGTGGACCGAAGACGGATACTTTTACCGGCTATCTGTATATAGACGATTCCTGGGAAGGCGGTTATGAACAGAGCTGTCTTGCGCACACTTATCTGGGTACCAGGAGCGCCTGCTACAAACTGGAAGTCGGAGAGAGCGGCGAGTATCTCGTTTCCGTACGCATGGCAAACCACGTGCAGTACGACAACGAAGCGACTTGCTATTTGTATATTTCGCAAACAGAGGACGTTTTCCCGGACAACCCGGACGCCACCATGACCGTGGAGCATACTTCCAGCGAAAGCGGAAGCGATTATTACGGTTTCATGGATGCTCCGGCGGACAAGACGGTGCATCTGGAAAAAGGTGTCAACTACCTGAAGATCACGCTGGACGGCGCGCCTAACGTCGACTTCCTGGCATTTGCGCCGGAGGCCTTCGGAGAAGCTGCGCTCCTGGAAGCGCTGATCGATCTGGACGAAGATCCGGATTCCGGGGTCAAGGAGCCTGCGCCCAAAGACACGTATTATCAGCTCTCGGACGTTGTGACCGGAAAAGTCACGATGCAGGAATTCCTTGCTCAGATGACAACGTCGGAGCTGGCCGCCTTCTTCGTTTCGTACACGGGCAACAAGGCCGGCGCCGATAACAACGTATGCAATAAATACGGGATCAGACGTTATTCGATGGCCGACGGCCCTCACGGATTTAACAGCAACGGCACGTCATTCCCGTGCGAAAACGTACTTGCCTGCACCTGGAACCCGGACCTTGCGACTGCGCTGGGCCTGATCGTCGGAGCAGAGGGGTATGAGATAGGGATCGGCATGTGGCTCGCGCCTGCGATGAACCTTCACAGGAATCCGATCGCCGGACGCAACAGCGAATATTATTCAGAAGATCCGCTGATCAGCGGCACGTTCGCCGTGGCGGAGATCCAGGCTGCCCAGAGCATGGGCCTTTCCGCCTGCGCCAAGCATTTCGTGTGCAACGAAAAAGAAGACGGCAAGCTGTCGAGCGATTCACGAGTTTCAGAACGGGCGCTGCGCGAACTGTACCTCAAACCCTTCGAGATGGCGGTAACGGTCGGCCACGTAACGGGCGTTATGAGCTCCTATAACCTTGTCAACGGCGTCGCGGCTTCCGAAAACGCCGAGCTCCTGCGCGGGATACTGCGGGACGAATGGGGCTTCGAAGGCGTAGTTACCGGCGACTGGAACAACAACAAAGACGCCGTGAAAGAGCTTAACGCGGGCAACAACATCCGCGAGCCGTATACGTACTGCGACATCAGTGTGCTTAAAAAGGCGATAGCGGATGAACAGATCACACGCGAGACCCTTGAAGAGGGCGCTTCGCGCGTGCTGTACGCCATTATGCGCGCCAAGAGCTATTATCAGGAACACCCGTGCGAAGGCGAACATCGCTACGAAAACGGAGTCTGCGCCGTTTGCCACAATCCGGATCCCTATAATCTGGCAACGCTCAGAATTCGCTTGATCGATCTGCTCGATCTATCTGAAGAAGGCCTTCCCGCGCCTGAGCCGACGGCTGCCCCCGCAACGGACGAGCCTGCCGTCAATACCCCCGAACCCGAGACGGAAGTCGTGAAACCGAAGAGCCCCGTGATCCCGTTTGTCATAGCCGGCGCGGTGCTTGTTGCCGCAGGCGCTGCGGCGGGAATAGCCATTGCCGTGAAAAAGAAGAAAAAACAGTGAGCCCTCTGCTTTAGGGAAGTGCGGTCACCAGGTCTCGCCGGCTCCGTAATAGTTTGGATTTTCCGGCAGCTGGCCGCCTTCCCGGTAGTAAGTAATGCCGTACTGTTTCATTTTATTGCAGAATTCTTCGGCCTTGAGCGGCGATTCGAAATAATCCCAGTTCAGTATGAGCGCCGCCGACCGGATCTGCAGCGAGGACTTTTCTACGTTGGCGAAATGCTCTTCATCAGCCGCTTCCAGCGCCTTGTCCCACAGTTTACTTAAGGCGTCGATCACTTTTTCCGCTTCGCAGGAACCTTTCTTTACGCCGAAGATCGTGTCGATGCCATAGTAGATGCCCATGTCGCCCTGTGCCGCCAGCTTCGAACTGAGGTCGATGTATTTGCGGATGTATTTCCAGCCGGCGCCGTAGTAGCCCTCCAGAAAATCGTCCATGTACGCGTAATATTCCTTTCGGGTCATATCCGGATCCCACAAAAGTTTTGCCAGCAGGTACGCCCGGAGCTCGCCGAATTCGCCGGAATAAGACTGGTAGGCGCCCTGTTCGAACAGCCCGATGGCGTTATGTTCTACGAAAAAACGCACGTCGTCGTACAGCACGTGCAGGTTGGGGAAGGGATTGACATAGAACGAGAAGTCGGTGGTATAGTCCCATATGAAAAGGTTGTTGCAGATCTTCGACCATGCCTCGATGTCTGCGGCAAATTCTTTGTTGCGTTCGCAGTTGCTGTCCAGCGGGTGAGAGAAGCAGCATTCGATGGAGCAGAGGCGGATGATCACGTTGTCCGCAGGCTTCAGATTTTTAGGCGCTTTGCGGGTGTAGCGGTAGGCGAGGGTGTCTACCATAACGTCCGGAAATTCGTCTTTAATGTCCGCTGCGATCCGGTTCACGAAGGTCAGCAGCGACCCCATCGGCGTGCCTTCCTGCTCGTCCAGCCTGCGGCAGTTCTCGCACTGGCATCCGAGCCCGTCCGCAAATGAATCGTTCTGGGAGACCGATATGATCTTCGCGTCCGGAGTGTTCCTGAGATACGTGAGGACGTTTTCCAGCACCCGTTCGTACACTTCCGGGTCCGTGAGGCAGGGCTGCACGTTTGGTTCGTGGCCGGTGCCTGCAAGGGAGGGAAGAGAGTGCACGAAAGGCCCGGCGTAACGTATCGCTTCTCCGTATCCGGCCATGCTGCGGCTCACACCGCCGTTGAGTTTGAGCTTGGCCGCGAAATGGTTGTCAAAAGTATCGTACCAGTACGTGTCGCGGTTCAGCAGCTTCGGCGAAAAGGATACGTTCAGGTTTGCGGGGACGTCGATGCGCGCGGCCGGCTTTACGGTCTCATATTTCGATGAGTAGAAACGCCAGCCTATATAGTCTTCGAGGAATGAATAAACGCCGTACATGGCGCCGGTCACCGTGTCTCCGGTCAGAAACAGATCGCCGCAGTCAAACAGGAGCGCGTAGCCGTTGTTCGTAAGTTTGGATTGCGCCGATCTTACTTTATCGGTGTCAAAGCGGGTCTTGCCGACGACAATGCGGTGATTTGCGGCCTCCGCCTCGGGGCTGCCGTCAGGCAGGGCGGAAAGCTTTATGCCCGTGGCATCCTCGATATACTTTACCAGATCCGCCACGATATTTGCGGTGGTGTCGTTGACCCCGCTGTCCTCGCTGTATACGACGGTATATTCGCTCGCGTCGACGCCGCCCAGCGTCAGTTTTTTGACCTTATAGCCCGAATCTGTATCGTCCTCCGGCACCTTCCTGCAACAGCCCGGCATGGCCGTCAACGCGCAAAGCACGATCACGAGCGCCGCGGCCAACAACCTGATCGACCTCTTTTTGCCTTTCATATCCCGCACAGGCCCCCTTTTTCTTTCACGGTCAATTATTGCGGATATAAGAGCGGTTGTCAAGATTCCGCCTGCACAAAAAAAACAGGATCCGGAGATCCTGCTCTTTTTTAATCAATCGATCTTGCATATACGGCCTCTTTCCTGTATTATTATCGTACTTTAAACCTATGATCATCTGCCGGCAGCCGACGGCCTGTCGGTATTGCGGCGGAAGGGGAGCGCATTATATGAGCACGAGAGTAAAAGTGGTCGTCCAGCGTATGCCGGACAACGTTGCGGGCTGGCCCTGCATCAATTACGATTACGAAAAAGAGACGAACCGCATCATGGACGTTGTAACGGCCTGGAATCCGGAGACCGAATTCGACGTGGTCTATTATACGTCGATGCAGCAGGCGCAGGATGATTACGAGACCGACCTGAACATATACGACGGCGTGCTGGTGATCGTAATGGCCAACGCGATCGGTCCCGAACTGTTCTACACCCGGCAGTCGAAAAACGGGCTGCCCACGGTCATTGCTGACGTTCCGCTTTGCGGGACAGGATCCGTATTGACCTGGCTCGTGGATATGCGGAGGAAGGAAAAATACCCGGTACCGATCGTTTCGTCAAGGGATTACAGGGATATTGCCCGGGCAGCGCGATCGTTTTACGTGTTGAAGCGCATTAAAGAATCTAAGATACTGGTGGTCAGAAACAGCGCCCTGGGCGCCGGCGAAAAGCAGGCTCGAAAAGTCTGGGGCTGCGATTTCGAGTTCAGAACGTCCGAAGATCTGATGCGTTATTTTAACGCCGTGCCCCGGTCAGACGCGGAAGCGCAGGCCGACAGGTGGATCGGGAGCGCTCTGGGTGTGATCGAACCTTCCCGCGAAGACGTGATCGACGGCGCATCGGTATATCTGGCTCTGGAGCAGATGAAGAAAGATTGCGGCGCGGACGCCGTTACGGTGGACTGCCTCGGGCTGTCCTACAGCGATATGTACGGCAAGGGCAGGAGGCTCTATCCCTGCCTTGCGTTCCACCAGATGAACAACGACGGTGAACTTGGCGTTTGCGAAGCGGATATATTCTCCACGATCACTTCTTTGGTGACGCTTTATATGACAGGGCGCCCCGGCTTCGTATCCGACCCCGCGGTCGATACCTCGTCCGATCAGATCATATACGCCCATTGCGTGGCATCCAGCAAGGTCTTCGGACCCTCCGACGTGCGCACCTGCCCGTTATACATACGTTCCCACGCCGAGGATCAGAAAGGCGCGTCCGTACAGGTGATCTTCCCCGAAGGCGAGCAGCTTACGACCGTGCAGCATAACTTCGTTGACGGATGGGCGTCGATCCACTCTTCGACCTCCTGCGGAAACGTTGGAGGGGACAACGGCTGCCGTTCCAAACTGGCCGCAGCTTGCCGCGCGGACAATATCCTTGAGAACTGGATGCCCATGTGGCACCGGGTCACGCTCTTCGGCAATTACCGCAGGGAGCTCAAGGATCTGTTTATTATGAAGGGCTTCCGCATCGTGGAAGAGGATAAAGACGGCGCGGCGCCGTAAGCACGGCTGCCGGACCGCTTATTCCCGGGCCAGCTTGTATATCAGATCGTATGCGAAGGCCAGGTCTTCGATTGAGCAGTGGTTCTGAACGAAATGTGTGGTACAGCAGATCCAGCGCTTGCCCCGGAGCAGCCCGAACACGCGGCGGATCTCTTTTTCCAGCTCATCCTGTCCCAGGAGCCCCAGCACGGTCTGGATGCAGATGCCGCCCAGGATAGCGAATTTGTCCTGATATTTGTCCAGGTAAAGGTCGTAGGACATGCCGGCGCTCTCCTGCCAGGGATGCACCACGTCGAGCCCCAGCTTTTCGATGCCGTCAGTCACTTTCACGATGCATCCGTCGGAATGCAGGGAACAGAAGGCGCCCCTGGAATGCACGTAGTCGACGACGCGTTTCATATGCGGATAAATGATCTCCCACCAGAGCCGGGGGTTGAACATCAGGTCCTTCTGGGCGCCCCAGTC